>CAIVHI010000421.1 GCA_903905685.1 uncultured Bacteroidota bacterium
GGGAGTGGTAGGAGGTGGAAAGGCCGCCGAACCGCGAATCGAACTGATCCAACTCACTGCCATAATAAAATACCTGCAACTGGTAAGCCTGATTCAAGACCCCGAAACTGGTGGTCTGCGATTCGGGGAAGAACGTGAAGCGGTTGCGGGCGTAGTTGCCTATAAATTCCGCATCCCACCGCTCATTGATTTTGTAATCTATAATGGCCTGAATGTCTGAGAACGACGGATTATATACCCCCTGCGTGGGTTGCGCCTGCAACAGGTATTGGTTGCTCTTTTGGCGTGCGCCAAAGAGGTAGGTGAGCTTTCGGTTCTTGGAGATGCCTTCCAAATGCATACTGGCACCCAGCAAACTTGTGGTTACCGACCCGCCAAATTCGGTGGGGCGCTTGTAGCTCACGTCCAGCACACTGCTCAATTTGTCGCCATACTTGGACTCGAACCCACCCACCGAGAAGTTGACGTTGGAGACCAGGTCGGAGTTCACAAAGCTCAAACCCTCTTGCTGCCCGGTGCGCACCAAGAATGGGCGATACACTTCGAAATCGTTCACATACACCAGGTTTTCATCGAAATTGCCACCACGCACACTGTATTGCGATGTGAGCTCGTCGTGAGAGCCGGTTGCCAGCTTGATTAGGGTCTCCACTCCGCCAATGGTGCCGGGAATGAAGGGGATTTTCGATGGGTCGAGCATCTTGACGTTGCCGGCGATGATGCGTTTGTATTCTGCTTCCGCTTTAACCGTATGTGCCTTAAGCTCATTGCTTTCTTTCAAGATGAAATCTATGGTCGCGGTTTCGCCTGCAGCGGGATGCAGTTTTTTGCGCGCCGTTGCCAATCCGGGGTAGGCGGCAATGATGCTGATGTCGGCGGCTGCCGGCACTTCCAGGTAGTAGTACCCTTTTTTGTCGGTGTACACATAGCTGCCGAGTCCTGTAGCCTCATAGGCCACAATGACGGAATCTAAGGGCGCACCGCCGGCATCTTTTACAAAGCCCGTCACATGGGCCTTTTGGGCCCATGTGGGCACCAGGCAAAACAATATGAAAACAAGGCAGCAAAAGACTCTTCCCGGCATATGGCGTTAAAACGGCTACAATTTAGCAATATTGCCACAAACAACGTTGGGAAAGGTGGATGCGTGCTATTCGTAGAAATCTCTATTGGGCTGAATGATGTCCGTTTAAACCAAAATTTTCCGACGATAAATCTTCTCTAAGGTTTCGAGTGTCTGATTTGAAAAGGTTACCATTATCCGGGAAGCAACGTAATTGGCTAGTCTTCCATTTTCCAAAGTTCTCGAAGTATCCCAACTGTATGTCGGAAAATCATCTGCCTTCAGTCTGTTGTTATGCCAATGAAGTAACTGCAGATTTTCGATATTGTCGTCTCCACCCCTGCTTTTTGGAAACATGTGGTCTACGTTCCAACCAAATTCGGTTTCCTTGCCGTATTCAGTGCATTTAATGATTGCGCCCAACTCGTCAAATCGATATTCGTTTGGATCCAAATTGAAATTGTTGGCTGGCCACGTTACCTCGTTTATTGGCCTTAGGTTATTCCAGAGTTGATCTATTGATTGTGTCATGTCATCTATGTCTAGCGCCAGATTTAAGCGATGCTCATTTCATGACAACTATATTTTCCGGCAATTAAAACACCCATCAGCATTTTTCCTCCCTCGCTCCAACCTCAACGATGCCATCACCTTATCAATCTTCTTCAATGCAGGCGTCGCCCCCTGTTTTCTGAACATGAACGAAAACTGCAGGTCGTTGTGGTGGTGGTGAATGAAGTAGACGGTGCAGCGGTCGTAGCCCGACGACAACACGCCCAAGGCCATTGTAATGACTGTTGTCTTTTGGGAATAGTAGGGGGAACGGGTGCAACTCAACAGTTGCAGGGTGGAGTCGGCATAGCTTTGACGGAGGTTCTGTTCCAACTCCAATTGGTTGCAGTCTATGTACTCATGAACCGATTTGAAGGGGCTTTCGGTCTCGGTTATCAGCAAAACCACATCCGTGGTCGAATCATAAAACATGCCGCCGCCGAGGGTGTCGGGCACTTTCACCATGCCGGCAGGCACGTCGAAACTGAATTTTAGGTGATGGTCTCTAAATTTCCGGGCGGCCGCCTGCCCCCAAATAACAGAGCAGGAGAACACACAGGTAACGGCCAAAAGGGTTTTCAACCAATTCATAAGCTCTAATAAGGCTAGGTGCAGCAGGGATAGCGTGCAGATGCGTTGGAACCCTAAAATTCCATATTTTTTTCGGATTTTAAGCGGCATCTCCCAAATACTTCACCTATTAATTGCTGGTCATCTTGGGGTGAGGCTGTTTTGGTCCGATGCGGACGTTTTCATATATACGCGACGAAATACGAATCCCTAACACTATGTTACACGCCTCCTTATCTTTGCGGACCCAATTTTATAGTTATGTTGAAGTGGCTGAGGAGATTTTTTGCGAAACAACAACCGACGGCACCGCTACCCCAGCCTCCGGCATACATCCCGATGTACCGCCGGCCCGATTATCGTGTATATGAGGCCCCAACCGAGCGGTCGCGTAAATGGGACAGGGACGACCTCGGCCTCGCCAATTTTCACTTTACCGATAAAGGTACCCTCAAAACCTTTGAAGGCGGCCTCAATGTGGGTGATAAGGTATTTAACGGCGAATCGTTTGGCAATGCCTACCAATCTAAACCCGCAGCCGATGGCGCCTACCGAATAAAGTTGAACTTCATGACCGTCTTGGTCATCATCGTCAAAGACGGGGTGGTGGTATCTGAAGGGCTTCTCGATTGAATGTTGGCTATACTTCGGCTTCGGGCTCCTTCAAGCTACGTTTGCGTTTTGAGAAGGCCAATGCAGCAGGCACCATGAAAATGAGTAATCCCAACCCACTCAAAACCAGTCCTTTATTGTATAGGCGCAAGGCGAAGGCCATATCGATGTTGTGGTTGCCTTTTTTGAGGGCTATGCCGGTAAGACCGCCGTTCAAAATCAGTTTTTCCACGGGTGCACCATCTACGGTTACATTCCAGCCGCCATCGTAAGGCACGGTGAACAGCATCAACTCGTCATTGTTGGCTGCTACTTTGCCCGAAATATGATTGTCGTCGAAATGCGTAATGGCCAGCGAATCTTCTTTAAGTCCGCCCACCCAGTTGCGTAGGGTGTCCGGATTGAACACGTAAATCGATATGGTATCCTGCAGCTTGAATTCATTCAGTCCGGCAGCGCTTTTGGTGTCGTCATCGCTGAGTACCACGGCCTTTAACCCTACCAGTTCTTTTTGGATGCCGTTCAACTTTGTGAACGCACTTTCGCGAATGAAGGTGCGGTAGGTGTAGCCCAGTGGTAGGGCAAATTTGTTGCGGAACACCTTTACGTCGCCAAACATAGCCACGGAATCGCACATGGCGCGCCAAAACGGATTGATGTTGTTGCCCTTGCCCAACATGTATTTCACAGAATTTTCACACTCCAATATCGGCCGGCCGGCAAGGCCCGACGCCCAGCGCGACTCTATCTCATTGCCTTTGTGGCACACGTCGAACAACTGCATATACTTGATGAAGTACAATTGGTTGAACGGGTTGTAGGATGAAGTCCCATTGTAGTCCTGCACCATGCCGTCGTTGAGGGTAC
>CAIVHI010000422.1 GCA_903905685.1 uncultured Bacteroidota bacterium
CATCAAAATTACCGTGTAGAAGTGCCCCATGAGCCCCAAAACCGACATCAACAACTTGGTTTGGTGGGAGGAAGGCGTAATATCGCCAAATCCAATGCTGGTGATGGTTACGCAGCCCAGGTAGACAAAATCGATGTAGGTTGCCGATGGGTCGGAGGTATCTATTCCATGAAAGCAAGTGGAATTGCCATAGTAGAAAAACTGCATGGAGAAGACATAGACCTCAATAAGCAATAAGTAGCCACACGCTGCGGCCGAGATGATGTCGCGGTTGATGTAGCTTGGCCGAACAAGGAATTGCAATACTTCGAAAAACAGGTAGGCGAAGAAACAGAGGTAGCTCAAACTGAGCCACTGCATGAAGGCCGGTGAAAATCCTATACTTCCCACGACCAATGGAAGATAGATGACCGCAAAGGACAGCACGAAGCGTATCCTGTTCTTGGTAGCGCCCACATTATAGAAGAGGCCGGCTGAACAAAAAACAAGAATAACCATGTTTGCCGGCCACACATAGGCCGAATATACCTTCAACTCGGGGAGTAAGATGCCGATAAAAAGATGTTGAATCAAGCCGACCAATAAGATTTCGTACTTGATGGGGCTCAAATATTTTCTAACCCTATGCCTAAAACCGGAATTGCGACTGAATAACATGGCGAGGGAAGGTTGAATTTAGTCCAAGCGGATTTTATACAGCACGTGCGTCGACAGCCTATGGTCGGCAGGTAGACCGGGGTGGGGGAATGTCTCTTGGAATACCATCCCTATTCGTTGCATAACCCGCTCCGACGGTGAATTATACATTGAGGTAAACGAAACGATTTCGCGAAGGGTTAATCCGTTGCGTGCAAATTGCAAACATGCCGATGCCGCCTCCGTGGCATAGCCCTTGTGCCAAAATTCCTTCCTGAAACGCCACCCGATTTCTACGCATGGAGTAAAGTGGTTTTCGAATTGCGGTATCATGAAGCCTGTAAATCCTAGAAATTCCCGGGTGTCCTTCAAGCAAACGGCATAGACGCTGAATCCATGCCTGTCGTGATGGGTGGCAATTCGTTCGTAAGAAGCCAATGATTGTACCGGTGTCAACGGTGCAGGAAAATGGCGCATCACTTCGGGATCCGCATTCATACCTGCAAACACCGGGAGGTCATCAACTGTCAGGCGGCGAATCAGCAGTCTTTGCGTCTTTATCGGGAAGTTTGTTGGAGTTGGCACGTAGGGGACGGATATGCAAAAAAACGATCGGATGGTATGCTAGCAAAACGCACCCAGCAAGGCCACAAGATGCCCCTTGGATTGTCTAATCTCGATTGTCGCGGCGGAACAAATCCCTACATATCGATAGTGGCACTGATGCCACGGTCCAATAAGGCTTCCGCTTTAGGTTTCAGTGCCTCATATTCGCCCTTTTTCACACTGCATTTGCCGTTGAAATGGATGATGAGTGCACACTGTTCGGCTTGAACGGCATCATGTTCACACACCTCCACCAAGGATTCGATCACCCAGTCGAAAGTATTCACATCGTCGTTCCAAACTACCAAGTGGTGTTGTTTGGCCACCACCACATCAGTGTCTTCAAGCTCCTCCGTCTGCCATTGCGTATCGGCAAAATTTGTACTTAAACGTCCCATATTGCAAATATAAGGAAGTTGAGTTTGGGATTGGTGGTGCAAAAGGTGAGAAGCGAGAAATAGGACTCGGCCTAGGCGACTGCAATACTATACTGCCCAACACCGAAATTTAGGGTTATGGCTTCTTGAAAGGTCTCATTTCGATATTCAAATCAAACACCTTGGTAGGATAGCTTATTGGCTCCATACGGAGCGTATTAAAATCACCTCGCATAAATACGGCACACATGGTATTCGAAACGTGGTAAAGGTTCTTCCTGTGTTGTTCCGGAGTTCCATCTAGAATGGCAGCCAAAACTTCGTGACGCACTTCTTCACAATTGATGCCGTAATCGTGCCAAACAATTATGGAATTCTCGTCTTTCAACAGGGAAAATACTTTTTCCGTATCTTTCAATACCCCATTATAGGAGTGGTCGCCATCTACAAATATCAAATCAAACTTCTTATTCAGCTTCTGGAAATCAAAAGTTTGGGAGTTATGCCTAAAGGTTTTGATATTGTTTTGG
>CAIVHI010000423.1 GCA_903905685.1 uncultured Bacteroidota bacterium
ATAGAAATTGGCAAGGCGGAAGGCATTGAAATAGGGATGGCCGGTAAAGAGCATTATGCCGCAGAAAAAGCCAAACAACGGCAAATCGACATTGCGAAAAAGTGCTTGGTGAAAGGATTCACGGTCAAGGAAACCGCCGAACTCACTGGCCTTACCGAGGCGGAAATAACAGGCCTTAGGCCATAATATTGCCGAAATTTTATTTTTGCCCCGGCTTTGCTAATTTTGCGGGTTCCCTTTTAATTTTAGACGTTTAATGATATTACCGGTAGTAGCTTATGGAAACCCCGTATTGAGGAAGATTGGCGAAAACATCACTCCATCCCATCCCGACCTCTCCAAACTGATTTCCGACATGTGGGACACGCTTTACAACAGCAATGGCGTGGGTCTTGCCGCACCGCAAATCAACAAACCCATCAGGCTGTTTATTGTAGATACCTTGCAGATTGTGGAAGGCTTCGACGATGAAGACCGTAAGAAGTATCCCGGAGAGGTAGCCATCAAACAGGTGTTCATCAACGCCCAAAAACTGGAAGAGACCGGTGAAGAATGGGCCTATAATGAAGGTTGCCTCAGCATTCCGAAGGTGCGCGAAGACATTTACCGGCCCAAGCTTGTACGCATGAAGTACCTGAACGAAAATTTTGAGGAAACCATAGCTGAATTTCACGGCATCACCGCCCGCGTCATACAGCATGAATATGACCATATCGAGGGCAAATTGTTCATCGACTATATCTCCCCCCTCAAAAAACGCCTTATCAAGAAAAAGCTCGACGACATTATGTATGGCAAGGTGAAGGTGGACTACAAGATGTTGTTCAACAGATAGAACATTATGGAGTTGCATGTTGTGCAACTCCATAAATATCACGTAAAGGTCTACCCTACCAAGCCAGCAACTCCTTGATTTTGGCCGTCACTTTGTCGGCATTGGGGAGCATGGCGGCTTCTAAGCCAATATTCATCGGCACGCACGGCAGGTCTAATGCGCCTATCGTCATTACCGGTGCGTCTAGGAAACGGAAACAGTGGTTGGCAATTCGGCCTGCCAGTGCCTCGCAAAAGGAATTGCGCAACTGTTCCTCGGTGAGGACGATACACTTGCCATGTTTCTTTACTGTACTGAATACCAGTTCTTCATCGAGTGGGTAAATGGTGCGAAGGTCTATAACCTCTACTTGTCCCGGAAATGCTTTTGCGGCCGCCTTGGCCCAATAAACGCCCATGCCGTAGGTAATGATGCACAGCGACTCCCCGGCATCTACACATTCATCTGCCGGCGTGACCACCACATTGCCCTTGCCAAATGGCAGGATGTAGTCGCGGTCGGGCTCTACTGTTTTGGCGTCTTCCGTGCCGGGCACCTTGCTCCAATACAGGCCTTTGTGCTCCAGCATCACCACAGGGTTGCCATCAAGCACCGCCGCCTTCATCAATCCTTTAATATCGGCGGCATTGCTTGGGTAGGCTATTTTGATGCCCTTAACCGTGGCCAAAGTACTCTCCACACTGCCGCTATGATAAGGGCCACCACCACCATAGGCGCCAATGGGCACGCGGATTACAGTAGAGACGGGAAACTTGCCGCAACTCAAGTAACAGGACTTACTGATTTCCGTAACCAATTGGTTGAAACCCGGATAAATATAGTCAGCAAATTGAACCTCAACGATAGGCTTCAAACCCAAGGCACTCATACCGGCCGTTGAGCCAATGATATAGGCTTCCTGAATGGCCGTATTAAAGACCCGATTGTCGCCAAACTTGTCGGCAAGGGTAGCTGCTTCGCGAAACACCCCACCGAGGCGCTTACCCACGTCCTGTCCATAAAACAGGGCCTCGGGATAGTCTTGAAGTATTTCCTCCACGGCATGAAGTGCGGCATCCACCATCACTACCTTGTCGCGCCCCGCAGGCGTGCGCGTACCGGTTTCCTCGGTAATGGGCGTAGGTGTATATACGTGGTTGGACACCGTAGCCGGGTCGGGGTCGGGAGCGGCTACTGCCAAATCGAAATCTTTTTGAACGTATTCGCGTTGCTCCAATTCTATACGGTCCAGTTCAAAGAGGTAAAATCCTCGGGATATTAAATGGTCGCGCAATTTGGGGCCGGGGTCGTTAACGGCGTGTTTGGCCAAGTCATCGGGTGTGCGGTACCATTCTTTGCGTACTCCCGATGTATGGTGTCCCAAAAGCGGCACCTTAGCATGAACCAGGAAGGGGCGGCGTTCGCGGCGAACAATATCGATGACTGCGGCGAGTTTTTCGTAGCAAGTAGTGAAGTCGCTACCATCGAAGCTGATGCGGTCGAGCCCTTTGAAGCCAGCCGCATATTCGTAGGCATTCATGGTGCGGGCCTCATCGCTGCTCACCGAAATGCCCCAGTCGTTGTCCTGAACCAAGTAAATCACCGGCAATTGGTGCAGCACGGCAAATTGGAATGCCTCGCTCACTTCGCCCTCGGTAACACTGCCATCGCCGAGGGAGCATATGGTGACCGGCGGCAGCGGGTAGTTGCTCAACCCTTGGGTTTCGCGATATTTAATGGCCTGAGCCACACCTGTTGTAGGTATTACCTGCATACCCGTTGCACTGCTTTGGCTAATGATTTTGGGGTAGGCCTGGTCGCGGCTATTAGGGTGGTTGTAGTAAGCACGACCACCTGTAAATGGGTCATCGGCCTTGGCCAGCAACTGGAGCATCATTTCGTAGGGCCGCCGGCCCATGGCCAGCATCATACTTTCGTCGCGGTAATATGGACTCACATAGTCGCATGGTTGCAGGAGGAAGCCCGCGGCAATCTGGATGGCCTCGTGCCCCCGCGATGTGCTGTGGACGTACTTACAGGTCTGACGGTTGGCATCGTAAGTTTCTGCCATGGCTTTTGCGGTCATCATTAACCGGTAAGCCTTCAACAAGATATCTTCAGTGAGCATGAAACGCCTTACAGAAATGAATTAAAGTGCGCAAATATAGTGAAATCGGCGGGTTGGCACTTCTTCATAGCCCTCGGGCAACTTATGGAAATCTTTATTGGTGCCGGGTGCACCCGGTAGCGACATCAACGCTTTTTTTAACGCAGTAAAGCCTAATTTGACCGTCATCGTGGTTGAATTAATGTGGGTATGCAGGGGTTGCTCCGACCACCACTTCGCCCATCAACGCTATAAATCTACCAATTCATCATAATGCGCTAAATTTGTTGTTTCAATTCAGTCACAGCATATGGGCGATTTTTCGCATTTCGATAAAAATGGACTACCGGCGATGTCTGATGTAGGTGCCAAAAATGGGACCTACCGATTGGCCGTTGCAGAAGCGACCGTTACCATGCCCGAAAATGTACTAGCACAATTACAGGCGACCGGAATGCAAACCGTGAAAGGATCGGTATTCCAAACGGCCATCATTGCGGGCATCATGGGAGCCAAAAAGACGGGCGACCTCATCCCGCTCTGTCATCCCTTGGGTCTCGACAATTGCGAAATCAAGCTGAACATTGTAGGCAAAACAGACATCGTGATTACGTGCACTGCCTCTCTTACGGCAAAAACGGGTATTGAAATGGAGGCATTGGTTGGGGCATCTATAGCGGCACTAACGGTATACGATATGTGTAAAGCATTGAGCCACGACATCATTATCCGGGAAACCCGGCTCATGAAAAAACAAGGGGGGAAGCGTGACTTCGAAAGGGCATAAAAAACATGCGGGTTTGGCACGCCCCCTGTTCGGTAATTTCGGCAGGAACGAATGGGCAATGCTCGGCACCCACTGCGACAACATAAAACTTGTGGCCGACACCTTGATTGCAGCATTGTCGCGCGGTTTCAAATGTGCTTATGTGGATAGCTCCCACCACCCTACCGATGCTACCGAATTGGGTCGAATTGCGGCGGGAGCAAATATGGAATTTACGGAACACGACACCTATTGGCAGCGCAACTACAACGGGCCTTTCAACGAAAAAGATCGCCTATCGGCATTTGCCGGGTGCGATGTTGTTTTGGTGAATGGCAATCACCACTCGGCTCTCCGCCAGATAGTCTTCATAGATCCCAAAAAACAGGAGTCGCTTCAACGCCGTAAAGATAGATTGACCCATATCGACCTGTGTATCTTGATGCCCGGAGCCGACGACCTATTCGCCTTCGTGAAAGATGCACTTCCCAATGGATCAAACGTTCCTACAATTCGTTTTGAAAACACGGGAGACTGGATTGCGGCAATGGTTGAATTGTGCAAGCTCACTATTCCCTGCCTGAATGGCCTAGTATTGGCTGGCGGCCAAAGCACCCGCATGGGTTTCGACAAAGGAGGAATTGACTGGCATGGCAAGCCCCAACGGGACTATATGTTGGAGCTTCTATCGAGCAAGTGTAAAGCCACCTACTTATCCTGCCGCGAAAATGTAGCCCCGGCACCCCACCCACCTGAACGCACCATTACCGATACCTTTACAGGATTAGGCCCGTACGGGGCCCTTTTGTCGGCGTTTCGGACCGACCCCAACGCGGCATGGCTGGTTGTGGCTTGCGACCTGCCACTGTTGGACGAACCGGTTTTGGACCACCTCGTGAAACATCGGCTACCACGCGCTACTGCCACGGCCTACCAAAGCCCCCACGACGACCTACCCGAACCCCTCATCGCCATCTGGGAACCCAAGAGCTATCCGTTATTGTTGTCCTATCTCGCTCTAGGCATTTCATGCCCAAGAAAGGTGTTGATGAACAGCGATGCACACATCATATTGCCCATCAACCCCGACGCATTGACCAATGTCAATACGCCTGAAGAGTTGGAGAAAGTAAAAGCCAAACTTGCAAAACCATAACATCGATTCATGGAGACCGATTTTTCTAGATATGCTTGCCAAATGGCACTCCCCGGCTTCAACTTTGCAGGCCAAATGCGGTTGCAGGAGGCTAAACTACTTATTGTGGGTGCCGGAGGCTTGGGTTGCCCGGCCGCACAATACCTTGTCGCCTCGGGAGTGGGAACGGTAGGGATAGCGGATTTCGACGTAATATCGGTATCCAACTTACATCGTCAAATCCTCTATACTCCACTGGAAGTTGGCATGAAGAAGGCGAGCGTGGCCTGCAACCGCCTGCAAGACCAAAATCCCGACTGCATACTCGTGCCCCACTTGGCGAAAGTGATGTCGTCCAACGTTTTGGAACTCGTGAAGCGATATGATGCCGTGCTGGACTGTACCGACAACTTCGAGACCAAATACCTGCTCAACGATGCGTGCTGCCTTTTGGGCAAGCCATTGATTTTTGGTGCAATATACCGTTATGACGGGCAAGTGGCGGTTTGGAATGTAGAGAACGACGATGGCAGCCGCACCCCGAATTATCGCGACCTGTTTCCCGAAGTGGACGGGGCGAGTATACCGAATTGCAATGAAGGTGGCGTAATTCCACCATTGGCCGGCATCATAGGCTGTATGCAGGCCAACGAGGCCCTCAAATGGATTACCCATAGCGAGGGCTTGCTGGCCGGGAAACTGTTGATATTTGATGCCCTCACCATGAGCTCCCGGCTCATCAATATTGGCAGCGTTACCGGTACCTCCATCACCTCGCTTCCGCAAACGATAGTGCCTGCCGAAATTTCCGCCCACGATTTGAAGATATGTTTGCGCAACGACACTGTGGCTCTGGTAGATGTGCGTACAACTGAAGAGCGGAGCCGGTTCAACATTGGCGGTATGCACATCCCATTGGCCGATATCGACAAAAACCTTTCCTATCTGCACCCCGGGAAACAAATAGTAGTGTATTGTGAGACCGGCAAACGAAGCACTGAGGCAGCAAAGTCTATCTTGAAGCGGTTTCCCAACATCAAGGTGTACTCCCTATCGGGAGGCATGAAGCAGTGGCTGGGGCAAAATTGAGCGTCCTCAAGAGAGCAAGCCTGCAGTTAAGGTATCGCGTGAATTTGGTGTCTCACTTGCAGCGTTATTTTTTCGCGTTTAGAGTTACCTTTACAAAATGGTTGCGAAATCTATCCATCGGAACTTGGCTTGGTGTGCAATTCTGGTCGGGTTAATCTTATCGGCAGGTTCCTGCAAACCCTCCAATACCATTTGGGAATCTTATACGTCTC
>CAIVHI010000424.1 GCA_903905685.1 uncultured Bacteroidota bacterium
CACAAACTCAAATACAACCATGGGGGAGGTGCTCCATGAGTTTTTTAAAGGAATTGGGCATTACGCCCTATAGGTTCGCCAAAGTGAACGGCCTACCTCAAACCCGGGTCTCGCAAATCATCAAAGGCGGCCGCAGGGTAATGCCGGCATGGCCTTGCGGCTTTCCAAAAATTTGGGCACATCGCCCAAGTTTTGGCTCGCGCTGCGGCACGGCTACGATATTGAAGACGAGCAGTGCGCCAGCCGGGAGGAGTTGGGCAAAATAAAACCCCACTTCGCAAGTGCGGCTTGATTGTGGCGGTGCCGAACGCGTCTGTTTCGACCCTTCAAATCAAGCTAGCCGCAGTGAAATTTGCGCAGTCAAGCTATGTGCATTAGCGTGCCGCACCCGGCTTCCAAATCTCCTTGTATTGGTCGGGCGTCAGGGCATTGGCGGCATTAAAGTTGCCAATTTTGGTGCGGCGAAGTGCGCTTAGGTAGCCGCCGCAGCCCAACTGCTTGCCAAAGTCGTAGGCCAGACTCCTGATGTAGGTGCCCGTGCTGCACACCACCCTGAAGTGCACGTTGGGCATCGATATTTGTGTGATTTCAAATTCCCCAATTACGATGGGGCGGGCATCCAGCACTACATCTTGCCCTGCACGTGCCAAGTCATAGGAGCGTTTGCCGTCTTTTTTGATGGCGGAGTGAATAGGGGGTACCTGCATTTGCTCGCCCACAAATGTTTGGGCCGTTGCATAAATCTGCTCGATGGAGATGTGGTCGTAGGGCTTGAAGTCGTGGGGCTCGCTTTCCAGGTCGTAGGTTTCCGTCACGGCTCCCAGAGTTATGATGCCCGTGTATTCCTTGGGTAGTTGTTGGTAACCGGAGATTTGCTTCGTCATATCTCCGGTGCAGCAAATCAGCAGTCCGGTAGCCAGTGGGTCGAGGGTGCCACAGTGTCCTATTTTTGCCCTCAGGGCTATCTTGATGAAATTTACCGCGTCGAAAGATGTCCATTTATAGGGCTTGTCGACCAAAAGAACGCCGCCCTTTCTCAATTCGGCAACGGAAGCCGTGATTTGCATGGGCGCAAAGGTAAATCACGAATGGCTAAAAGCAGACCCGATGTCAGCGGCAAAGCCAACGAAAATCATTTACCGCTAAGTTATAATCCGGCAACTTTGTCCGACAATCCTTATTTTTAGATTCCCAATCCCGAGCCATGCATCTCCACGAAGAAAAACATTTCAAAAGTTCCGACTTGGTCACCGACATAGTCATTGGCATGAGCGACGGCCTCACAGTGCCTTTCGCATTGGCCGCAGGCTTAAGTGGTGCCGGCGGTGGCATAACCGCCGCCATTGTGGTTACTGCGGGCATTGCCGAGATAGCCGCAGGCTCTATAGCCATGGGCTTGGGTGGATACCTGGCCGGCAAAACGGAGGTAGACCATTATGACTCGGAACTGAAGCGGGAATACTGGGAGGTGGACAACCTGCCGGATAAAGAAAAAGAAGAGGTGCGGGAAGTGTTTGCAGAGATGGGTCTGAGTGCCCAGAGCCAAGAGCTTATAGTTGCCGAGCTCGCTAAGAACAAAGACAAGTGGGTGGAGTTTATGATGCGCTTTGAGTTGGGCCTTGAAAAGCCCGATGCCAAACGCGCCCGTAATAGTGCAATGAACATCGGCTTGTCCTATGTAGTTGGTGGCTTGGTGCCACTGTCGCCTTATTTTTTTGCCGGCAGCCCGGCAGACGGTCTGAAGTGGTCGAGCGTCATCACTTTACTTTGCCTGTTCATATTCGGGTTCTTCAAGGCAAAGGTGACGGGTCAAAACCCATGGGTAGGTGCAGTGAAGGTAGCCTTGATAGGGTCTGTGGCCGCCGCAGCCGCATTCACCATAGCCAAGCTCGTGGGGCATTGAGGTAAGAAGTGAGCTTGCTTGCGTGTTTCGGTTATTGATAATCAAGCTATCGACACAAAAATTGGAATCCACCCGATTCAAACCGCTAATTTTGCGGTCCTATGATGTTAGAAGAATCGGTATTGGCACCAGTAGCCGAACCCACAGCCGAAGATGCGATATTCATTAAGGGTGCGCGCATGCACAACCTTAAAAATGTGGACGTTGCCATTCCCCGCAACCAACTCGTTGTGGTAACCGGGGTGAGCGGCAGCGGCAAGAGCTCCCTCACCATGGATACCTTGTTTGCCGAAGGCCAACGCCGCTACGCAGAGAGCCTCAGCTCCTATGCGCGCCAGTTCCTACTACGCATGGACAAGCCCGACTTGGATTACATCAAGGGCCTTTGCCCGGCCATAGCCATTGAGCAAAAGGTGACTACCCGCTCGCCCCGAAGCACGGTGGGAAGTATGACCGAAATTGCCGATTACCTCCGGTTGCTGTTCGCTCGCGTTGGCAAAACGTACTCGCCCGTGAGCGGCAATGAAGTGAAAAAGAATAGCGTGTCCGATGTGTCGGACTACATCCTCGGATTGCCCGAAAATACTCGCGTGCAAATCATAGTGCCTTTGGTGCTGCGGTACCAACGCACGCTGGAGGAAGAACTCAACATGTTGCTACACAAAGGGTTTACGCGGGTGTACGCACCTGTTGCAGACGAAAAACCCATCCGTATAGAAGACATATTGGCCGGCACCCGCGACATTGGCGATGCCGCCATCTATTTATTGATAGACCGCATAGCGGTTAAATCGAATTTTGAGGAAGACGACCTGCACCGTTTGGCAGACAGCATACAGACTGCATTTTATGAGAGTGAAGGGGAATGCCACCTGGAAGTAGGCGGTAAGGAAAAAGTGGTGTTCAACAACCGATTCGAGGCCGACGGCATGTTGTTCGATGAGCCCACCCCCAACATGTTTTCCTCCAACAATCCTTTTGGGGCCTGCAAAAAGTGCGAGGGGTTCGGCATGGTGTTGGGCATTGACGAAGAATTGGTGATACCAGACCGCAGCCTCAGTGTTTATGACGGCGCTGTGGCCTGCTGGCGCGGAGAGAAAATGGGCGAATGGCAGACCCAATTCATGGCCGATGCCTCCAAATACGATTTCCCCATCCATTGCCCCGTCCGCGATTTGACAGCCCAACAATCGGCTTTGTTGTGGGACGGCAATGCCAAAGTGTCGGGCATCCGCGATTTTTTCGTGATGGTGGAGCAGAACCTGTACAAAGTTCAATATCGCGTTATGCAGGCGCGCTACCGTGGCCGCACCACGTGCCCGGACTGCAAGGGCACCAGGCTTCGTAAAGAGGCGCTCTACGTAAAGATTGACGGATGGGACATCGCCCAATTGATGAACATGCCCGCATCAGACCTCTATCCCACCCTCAATGGATTGCGCCTAACCGAATACCAGCAGCAAGTGGCCAAGCGCATCTTATTGGAGACCGATCAGCGGCTGCGAACGTTGCTCGATGTGGGGCTGGGTTACCTCACGTTGGCACGAACTGCCAATACGCTTTCGGGTGGGGAGAGCCAACGAATCCAACTCACGAAATTTTTGGGTAGCAATCTCACCGACTCCCTCTACATTCTGGACGAACCCAGCATAGGGCTACACAGCCGCGATACCGAGCGACTCATTGCCGTACTGAAAAATCTACGCGATTTGGGCAACACCGTTGTAGTGGTGGAGCACGACGAAATGATTATGCGCCATGCCGACCATATTATAGATATGGGGCCGCTGGCCAGCCACCTTGGCGGGCAGGTTGTGGCCGCAGGCACCTACAAGGAATTGATGGCACACCCCAATAGCCTCACCGGGAAATATCTGTCGGGCAAACTGACGATTGCACGCCCGGCGGTTAGGCGCAATCCCGTGTGCTTTATCAACTTGACCGGCTGCGCACAGAACAATCTAAAGAATATCTCGGTCTCGTTCCCTTTGAATGTGTTGTGTGTGGTAACGGGGGTTTCGGGTAGTGGCAAAACCACTTTGGTGAAACAAACCCTGTATCCGGCACTCCTGAAGCACTTTGGAGAAGGTGGCGATCGCCCCGGTAGCTACCGCGAAATGACGGGCGACTTGGACAGGATAGCACGGGTGGAGATGGTGGACCAAAACCCGATAGGCAAGTCGTCGCGGAGCAACCCAGTGACCTACGTGAAAGCCTACGATGAGATTCGCAAGCTCTATGCCGCCCAGAATCTGTCTAAAATCAACGGTTTTGAAGACCGGCATTTTTCGTTCAATACCGACGGCGGTCGTTGCGACACCTGCAAAGGCGAGGGCGAAGTAGTGGTGGAGATGCAGTTTTTGGCCGACATCCACCTGCAATGCGATATGTGCAAGGGCCGCCGTTTCAAAGACGAAGTCTTGGAAGTAGTCTACAATGGCAAGAATATCAGCGACGTGCTCGATATGAGTGTGGACGAAGCTATCGAGTTTTTCAAAGCGGTCCCCAAATTAGCCGGCTCGCTCCAACCCTTGGCAGATGTAGGTCTAGGCTACATCAAGTTGGGGCAAAGCAGCAATACGTTGAGTGGCGGCGAGGCGCAGCGCGTAAAGCTGGCATCGTTCTTGGAAAAAGGCAAGGGCAAGGCCAAAGAAAAACTGTTGTTCATTTTTGATGAACCCACAACGGGTTTGCATATGCACGACGTAGTGAAACTACTTGGGGCCTTCAATGCATTGATAGAGCAGGGGCACTCAGTGATTGTTATTGAACATAATGTAGACGTCATGACGTGTGCCGATTGGGTGATAGACCTCGGCCCCGAGGGTGGGGCAGGGGGTGGTGGCCTGCTTTACGAAGGCCCGCCCGACGGCTTGTCGAAAGTGCCTGAAAGCCTTACAGGTAGGTATATGAAATAGAAATAATAAAAAATGGGCGGCAGATTAAGGAATCTGCACCGCCCATTTTTTATTGTTGGTGGGTATTATGCCACTGCCACCAGTTTAGACTCGGCCTCGGCTTTTTCCTTTTTGGGGAGCGCGATAGTCAAGACGCCGTCGGCATACTTGGCCGATATTTTGGCGATATCCACGTTGTCGTTCAGGTTGAAGCTCCTTTTGAACGACTTTTGGGTGAACTCGCTGCGCAGCCATTTGCCATCTTCTTTTTCGCGGGCCTCTTCTTTGTGGTCGTAAGCCACATGGATGATGCCGCGGTCTACGGAGATTTTGAAATCCTCTTTTTTGAGGCCGGGGGCGATGACGTGCACCTCGTAGTTGCCGTCTATTTCGAGGATGTTGACGGGTGCGGAAAGCGTACTCAACTCGTCGTTGAGGCGGGTCCAACCGTTTTGGAAAACGTCTTCCAACAATCCGCCGAAGTTGCGGGGCATGATGCCGTAGTTTCTTTTTGCGTACATGATTTGATGTTTTTGATTTGATAACATTGGAGCAAACAGTATTCCTTTTCAAGATTTCGGACATAATGGCTGTTGTTTTTGATTTTTAGAGACAAAATGGCTGATATTTTTGTAGGTGCCACGACAAAAAGAGGGTAAGGATGGAAAAAAAGCCTTGGAAAATATGCTGAAAAATTTCTTTCGAAATTAAATTTCTAAATCATAAAATATTTCGATACCTTTGGCACCCAAAATCTCATTAAAAAGGAGGAACCGACATTTGGAAGAAAATCAAACAATCCAAAACGAGACCAACGGAACATCGACAGATAGTTCTGTTGAAAGCAGTGCACCCGTACAGGAAGTTGCAACTGCACCAGCAGCCGAAGCAATTTCCGGCGAACCAGCCGTAGAAATGGCTGTAGAAGAAGCCCAAGAGGCACCTGCGGCACCCGTACACAAGGGTCGCAAGTATTACCAAACCTTGGAAGAAACGTCGCACGACGATTTCGACTGGAGTGTGGACAAAAGGAACGTTGCATCGTATCCAAACGATCAGCGTCAAACACTCGAGAAAGTGTATGACAGCACTTTCAAGAGCATTGCCGAATCGGAATTGTTGAAAGGTTCCATTGTGGGCATGACTAAAACCGATGTGATCATCAACATCGGTTTCAAGTCTGACGGCCTTGTTTCCCTGAACGAATTCAGGGATATGCCCGAAATCCGCATAGGCGATGAAATTGAAGTAATGGTTGTTGAGAAAGAAGACCGGAACGGTCATCTGCACCTCAGCCGCAAGCTTGCCCGTGCGGCCCGTGCTTGGCAAAAAATCGTCGACTTCTACAAAACCGGCGAAGTGGTTACAGGTACCATCACCTCGAAGACCAAGGGTGGTCTCATCGTGGATGTTTATGGTCTGGAAACCTTCCTGCCAGGTTCGCAAATCGACGTCAAGCCCGTTATC
Source organism: uncultured Bacteroidota bacterium (assembly GCA_903905685.1). Lineage (GTDB taxonomy): Bacteria > Bacteroidota > Bacteroidia > Chitinophagales > Chitinophagaceae > CAIYTT01. The sequence continues at coordinate 6,268 of CAIVHI010000424.1, forward strand.
GATTACGATCAGTATGTCGGTAAAACGATGGATTTCAAAGTGGTCAAAATCAACGAGACCATCAGGAACGCCGTGGTTTCCCACAAAGCGCTCATCGAAAGCGATATTGAGCAACAACGCAGTGTCATCATCGGCCAGTTGGAGAAAGGTCAAGTATTGGAAGGCGTCGTCAAGAACGTCACCGACTTCGGCGCATTCATCGACCTCGGCGGTGTTGACGGTTTGCTGTACATTACCGACATCAGTTGGGGTCGTGTTACGCACCCTACCGAAGTGTTGCACAATGGCCAGAAACTCAATGTCGTCGTATTGGATTTCGACGACGAAAAGAAACGTATAAGCCTTGGCCTCAAGCAGCTTACCCCCCATCCTTGGGACAATCTTCCCGAAGACATCAAGGAAAGTGGCCGCGTGAAAGGCAAAGTTGTCAATATCGAAGACTACGGTGCATTCCTCGAAATTATGCCCGGCGTAGAAGGTCTGGTCCACGTATCGGAAATTGCTTGGTCTTCACAGCCCATCAACGCGAAGGAATTTTTCAAGTTGGGCGAAGAGCATGAAGCAGTCGTCGTGACGTAGGATAAAGACGAGCGCAAAATGAGCTTGTCGATCAAACAAATGACCTCGGATCCTTGGGATACCATCGAAGACCGCTTCCCTGTAGACAGCCGTCATAATGGTGTTGTGAAAAACATCACCCCCTATGGCGTGTTTGTGGAATTGGAAACCGGCATCGGCGGCATGATCCACATCAGCGACCTGAGCTGGATCAAGCGGTACAACCATCCGGGAGAATTGGTGAAGGTGGGCGACAAAATCGACATCGCCATCCTTTCCATCGATAAGGAAAACCGCAAGTTGTCTCTCGGACACAAGCAGTTGGAAGAAGACCCATGGAACACGTTCGAAACCGTATTCCCCATCGGCTCCATCCACGAAGGTTTGGTTACCCGCAAAGACGACAAGGGTGCGACCATCCAGTTGCAGTATGGCTTGGAGGCATATGCGCCTGCACGCCACCTACGTAAAGAAGACGGTAATAATGTTGAGGCTGAAGAAACCCTGCCTTTCATGATTATCGAATTTGATAGGAATGACAAGCGTATCCTTGTTTCCCATTCCAAGGTTTGGGAACAGGTGAAGAACGATGAAAAAGAAGCTGCCAAGAAAGAAATGGCTTCTGAAATGGACAAAACCAAGAAAGCGGTGAAGAACATCCAAAGCAAGGTTGAAAAACCAACGCTCGGTGATTTGGGTTCGCTGGCTGCATTGAAAGATAAAATGCGAAAAGCTGAAGAAGAAGGCGAGAACTAGTCTCAACTACTTCCTTCCATTGGGCAGAGGGCCCCGGCGAGTAGCCGGGGCCCTCTCTTATTCGAGGACTTCTCGCGAAAATGGCACACATATTTTCGTGTAAAGTTCTGCACCCGATCAATATTTATATCGATGGAATGAGCTGTGGAGTATTGTAAAAATTGTATTAAGTTGAGATAGGTAGATTATGAAATGTCTGCATATGGTAAGAGATCCTTATTTTAAACCAAACGAAAAGCAATATCCGGGAAATCACTTTTCAGTAAAGATTTATTAACACTCAATTCAACAAACTGTGGTAATATTGCAAAAAGACGGAAAAATTACATTTGATTGACCCGCAGCGTGCTTGGTGCTTTTTTGGAATTACCAAAAGCTTCGCTTAACTGTGGATAACTTAATTGATTGTAAGGCCTGTAAGGAAATTCCCGAAAATATTGTTTTGAAACCTGAAAAACTTATCTATCTTTACAGCTAAATGTAAATGCGGGTGGTTTTTTATGTTTGCGGGTGAAGTTTGACGGAGCTCGAAAAAAACTTGCTTTGAAAACGAATTTTTTGTTTTCTTTGCGAGATGTGTGGCTACAAATAGGTTGAAGCAATACAAAAGTACCATTGAAATAGTTTAGTTAATTTTAAAAATAGAACAATATGTCAGTTAGGGGTGCATCATTTGCATTTGTTTTATTGGCCTCTGCATCGCTTGTTTCAGGCGTTTGCAGTGCCCAGAAAACGAAGTCCAGAACCCGTCCGGTAATACCTTACAATCACTCAAGGCTGGCGGCTCCTCCGGGAATGGTATATGTTCCCGGTGGGTCTACCATTATTAGG
>CAIVHI010000425.1 GCA_903905685.1 uncultured Bacteroidota bacterium
ACGGCGGGTACAGGTCAACGACTCCGAACACTTCCTATCCGAAATCAACAGGAAAACCAAAAACATCCTAGCCAAACTCAAAATATCTATTACCTAAACCCATCTGGGTTTGAGATTAATATATTTACATTTTTCATTACGCCTTCTTAGGTGGTAGTGCAAACGCTGCTGCTTCGTGCTCGAAGCAACCGTTGTGTGCGCCGTCGCAGAAGGGTTTGTTTTTGGAGTGGCCGCAACGGCACAGTCCTACTACTGTCCTACCGGCCAAATCGTAGGTGTTGCCGTTCCTGTCGCAAATTTCGAAGTCGCCTTCAATCTTCAATGAGCCGTTGTTGTTCACGGTTATCTTGGTGGTTGCCATAAGTTTAGATGTTGTAGTGCAATACTACGATTCTTTCCCGTTTCTGCAACCACCGGAGCCCAATGCCGTTAATCTATTAGGAGTCGTTTTACGGTGCTGCCGGTCGCAGTCGTCAGCGTAACCATATATACACCGCGAGGCCATTGCGATACGTTTATGGCCGTAGCACCGTCTACATGGCCCGAATAAACAGACCCGCCAATAATCGTTGCGATTTGCACATCGGCCCAGGCTCCTGGCCGATTCAATTTAAGGTTCAATTGCCTGTTGGCCGGGTTTGGGAATAGGGCTACTTCATCCGTACGGTTCACGGTTTGCACCCCTTGTCCATAATCTCCCACCAAAAACTGCCCCATCATGCCATCGTCTTCATGCATTAAAATATGGCAGTGATACATGTAGGGCGTAGTGGTGTCGGCAAAATCTTCAAATTTCATGATTATCCGCACCGTTTCGCCCGGCTGTATCAAAACTACGTCCTTCCTGCCACGCTCTACTGTGTCGGGTGGGTTGCCGTTGCGGTCAAGGATGTAGAAGTGGCAATCGTGGATGTGGAAAGGGTGGGCAACCATGGTACTGTCCATTAGCGTCCAGATTTCGACATTGTTGAGCGGAATCCTGTAGTCTATCCTGTTCATGTCGAACAGGTTGCGATTGAAGTAGAATGGTCCGTCCATCACCATCATGCTGTCTGCAGTCATGTGAATGGTTCGGGTGGCATTTGCAGAGCTCGCGGCGTAGGGTGTATCAGTAACCAGCGTAGCCGGTACCGTAGTTAGGGGTGCGGCCGTCGGCCCACCTACATTGATTTGCAATATATTGAAGTCGAGCCCATTAAGTGGACTGTTCATGAGCGGACTGCCGGGCGGCATGGGCATCGTGGGGCCGCCTTGAATGCCCATCGGCAACTCCGATGCGTAACTCATCAAGTAAATGGTTTGGCCTTCCATGCCTCCCAAATTCAACAACAATTCGGCGCGCTCGCCCGGCGACAAACGGATACGGGTAGTGGCAATCGGCGCAGGCAGCAGGCCGTTGTCGTTACCAATAAGGTTGAAGGTATGGTTTGCCGTAAACCCAAAATTGAAAGTCCGCTCTCCCGACGCGTTCAGCAGCCGCATCCTGACCACTTGCGCCGGCATGGTCACATACGGACTGTCGGTGCCGTTTACCAAAACGACGCTGTCCACCATGCCCTTTGGCATAAATCGGTTTTGACTGTCAAGCTCCACCGACTGCACGATAATCGGGAAATCGTCCAGACCATAACGTCGTGGCAGGGGTAGGGCCGCCTCCTCGGCATCCCGAATTATGATGAGTCCCGCAGCACCCTTGATGGCTTGCTCGGCAGTCTTCATCATCATATGCGGGTGATACCAATAGGTTGAGGCCCGGTTGCGCACCACGAATTTTGGCGTCCAAGACTCGCCGTCCATTATCATGCTGTAGGGTCCACCGTCGTTTCGGGGGGCCACATGCAGCCCGTGCCAATGCATGGTGGTGGTGTCGCCCATGTGGTTGTTCACGGTAAGGGCAACGCTGTCGCCTTTATTGAGCAGCAGCGTAGGCCCCAAGTATTTTTGGCTGTTGATGCCGAAGGTAGGGGTAAGTGGTCCTGCGAAAAATGCAACACTGTCCGTATGGACGGTCAGTGAAATGGCAGTGCCTGAAAGCGTATCGGGTATCGACAGTGCATGTTGAGCACTACAGTGGGCCGCGCAGGCCATTGCCACGCCTCCCAATATCCTTTTCCAGTGAACTGCCATTTGCGAGAGATGGTTTATCGAACCTCCATTGTCTTCGTGATTACCGAATAACCGGCCGATAACTTGACGAAATAAAGTCCGGGGACCAGTGGTTTGGTATTCAATGTAATTGAATTGATTCCTGCTTGGGTATGCCCAATTTTAGAAAGTACCAATTGGCCCGTTGCCGTAGTGACGTTGATGGAGAAGTTCGAACCCTCTGCGGTTGTAAATTCGATATGTGCTTCGCCGTTGGTTGGGTTGGGAAAAATGGCAACAGCCTCAATAGCCAAGCCGAGATTATGCACTGCCGTGGGTACCGTTCCGGATAAGGCCAAATTGTCGGCCCACAGGTAATCGCCGGCAGCCGGGGTGGTTCCGCTGGCGGAAAGGAAAATCATGGCACTGTCTGACGTAGAATCGGACACGTAGCTCAGTGGAATGCTGAACGGTGCCCAAGCCATAGCCATTCCTGCTAACGTGTGGTCTGTGAACGATACGGTATCCCTGTGGTTCGTCATGGTGTTCCATTTAGTGAGCAAAACGGCGATGTGCCCGCTGGAACTCCCCATGGCCATATATTGCCATTCACCCGTTAGGAAGGCGGGACGGCCGGCATAAGCAAATCCCGATGCCGGCAAATGGGTAGTGGCATCGAGTTTTCCCGAGACGGCAATGCCCGGTACCACCCCGAAACCGGTAACCGATTGCGAACTGAGCTTCACCGAATACATGCCGCTAAAGCCGGGCGTTTTTTGTGAACACGTATAGACGGAGGCCAAGCTCGTGAGAGAGTCCAAATTGTCCCAACCGTCGGGCGTGGAATAGGCACCATGGCTTGTCCAAGATTCGAACCCGGCATTGGGTATCTGCGCCGATGCGGCACCACAAAGCAACAACGATATTCCAACCGTAAAAAGCGTTTTCATTTTTGAAGTGTTGAAACGCAAATATAGCGGATTCTAGGGCCAATCATGCCGCATCCGATGCAGGGCAATCGCAATATGGCAATCGAAAAAAAACAAATTGTCACGTCCGTTACCGCATCAATCATCACCATTGGCCAAATCCGTCGCAATGAAGGCTGCCCTTTTGGGTGCAGGAGCCTCGGAAACCCAACCCTTGACACTCTTCCAAAGTTGCCTGGTGAGGATGTCGTCAGGAATACGGTCGGGTGCCGAAAGGTCCAACTCGAAGTTTTCATCGATCCGGTTGTTGAGAGCCGTGTTTATTTCATCCATATCTACCGTCTCCGGCAGCAGCAGGTAGGGTTGGTTATCGGGCTGCAGAGTGAAGCTTTTGTACATTGGCGTGGCCGCCGCGTCATACTGGCTCATAGGTTTTAGTCCCAAAATCAACTCTATGGTGCGCAACATCCCGGTGGTGGAATACATGGTGTGGTCCACAAAGTTGCGTTTCACAAACGGACCCGCAACATAGGCAGTGCTACGGTGGGCGTCTACGTGGTCGGGCCCATTTTGGGCGTCGTCCTCCAATATGAATACCGCACAATCGTTCCAAACGTTGCTTTGGGATAGGTGGGCCAATAGTGCCCCAACTGCATAGTCGTTGTCGGCAACGAAGGCGGCAGGCGTACGCGATTTTTTGTTCAGCCCTGCCGTGTGGTCGCTGGGTAGGTAGACGAGGTTGAGGGCCGGTACGGCATTTATGGCGACAAGGGAGTCGAAGTCTTTCTCCCAAATTTTTTCGCGATTGACGTCTTTAATACCCAAGTCCCAACCGGGATAGGCCGGGCACATGTGTTTTTTCAAATCGGGAAGGTACACGTTGCCGTCGTCGTCGGAGAATTCGCCATAGTCGCGGAATGAAATGCCGGCCCGAAGCGCGTAATCCCACAAAAAGCCATCGCGGGGAAGTGCTACGGGCTTATTGGCAGCATAATCGTAAGTGCCGCCGCGCCCGCCATAATTGGTGGGCCATGTTTTTTCTACATAGTCGTTGGCATATGCCGACATGCTCCAATTGTGCCCATCGGCACTCACTTCGGCATCCACATAAAAGTTGTCCAAAAGCACAAATTGTTCGGCAATGGCGTGTTGGTTCGGTGTAATGCGCTTTCCGAAAAGTACCAGGGTGGTGTCGCCATTACCCGTGGGTTCATCTCCCAATACTTGGTCGTAAGTACGGTTTTCTTTAACGATGTAGAAAATGTGCTTGATGGGCGATGGAGCACCCACTTTTGTTGGAATGGGATTGCCGGTTTCTCCCATAGCCGTCGTTTCCCTTTGCTTGCTGTATGGGGTATTGGCATACACTTGTTTGGAGTAGGTGGCGAGTTGCGCCGGTGTAGGGCCGGGTATGATACTGATGGTTCCTTTAAAGAGTCCCCCGATATATTGGTCGTTGTTCTTGTTCGCTTTCTTGTAATTGTCCTTTTCGTCTTTCTTTGCCGGTTGAGGCCCATTGGGGTTGGCAATCGACTTCGTGCCCTTACCATTCAACACCAATAGGTTTTTGCCCAGGGCGCGCACGCAGGTAGGGTACCAGCCCGTGGGGACAAACCCTTTTGAAACACTGTGGCCAGGGCGGCCAACGTCGAACACCGACAAACAATTGTTGTCGGCATTGGCAATGAATAAAGTTTTGTCGTCGGCCGATAACGCTAAGCTGTTGGTGGTTGAGCCTTGAGGCGCATCGGGATAAAGGGCGGCATTGAGTTGCTCCACCACCTTAAGGGTGCGCGTGTCCACAATACTCACCGAGTTGTCTATACTGTTTGCTACAAACAAATGGCTTCCGTTTCGGGAAACGGCCATGTCGTTGGGGTTTCTTCCCACTGTGATGGAGTCGGTAAGGGATTTCCGTTTGGTGTCAACCACCACAACCTTCCCGCCTCCCCAAAGGGAAATATAGAGGCGGCCGCCATCGGGCGACAGCGTGCAAGTATATGCCTCAGAGCCCAGTTGCAACCGTTTTGTGATTGCCTTGGTTTTCAGGTCCACGATGTAAAGCGCATTGTCCTCCTTGGTCACTACATAAAGCAACTGCCGCTTGTGGTCTATATCCAAGCCTGTAGGGCAAATTTTGTTGGGCCAACGGTCGCCCAACACGATGGAATCCGCCAAAGCCAGAGTGTCGGCCGAAATTAGGTATTTCCAAATCCGGTTGTCGTTGCCGCCTGCGGCAAATAGAAACTTGCTGTCGCCCGAAAACTTGAGGCCCAACCAGGCTTTTGCAATTATGGCAGTGTGCAACACCTTGCAGGTGCCCGCGGCGAGCAATTGGATGGACTGGGTGCCGATGCCGTTATTGGTAACCGCGATATATTTTCCGTTGGGAGACAAAGCCAAATTCAGGGGTAGGTCGCTACCAAGGTCTACCGTACGCCCGGCGGGCGACAACGTCCATCCGTTTGGCAGCAAAGTTTTGGCCGTTTGTGCTGTCACCAATAATGGCATTATCCCCAACAGTGCAATGACCAATGCTCTTCTCATATCAACAAATTTGCGAGGTGAAACTACAGGATTTGCCCAACAATCGCGGCATTCCGTGTGCCAAGAGCCTGCCGAATTAATGATTTCGTAAAATGCAAGGGTGCCCGATTCCGAGATTTGGAACCGGGCACCGCCGCATTTTTAAGCATCCTCCAGCACATTAGTCCAAGTAGGCCATGTCTTCCGGTGTGAGGTTGACGTCCTTGGCTGCGAGATTTTCAATGAAGTGTGTGAGCCTCGAGGTTCCCGGGATGGGCAGCATCCATTTTGACTTGTGCATCAGCCAAGCTATGTCTATTTGCGCCTCAGTTGCGCCATATTTATCGGCAATGGTTTTAATTCTGGGGTCTTTCTTGTCTAGGGAATTCAATAGGGAGAAATAGGGAATGAGCGGTATCCCGTTTTGTTCGCAGATGTGCAAGAGCTCGCCGCCGCCCCTGTTTTCGCCATGAGGCGTTTTCAGGGTGGTACGTTGGCCGTGGCCATACATGTTTTCTACGGTGGCCACATTACCCATCGTCATCGCCACTTGCAGTTCCTCGGGAGTGACGTTGCTCACCCCGAAGTGCAGAATCTTCCCCTCATGTTGCATCTCCAGCATGGTTTCTATGCCCCGTTTGAAGCTGTCGGCATTGTCACCAATTACGCGGTAGTGCACCAGCGCAATTTGGTCCAGCTTTAGCGTGCGGCGGTTGATGTCGATGGCCGTCCGCAGATTGTCGGGCGCGAAGAACGGCACCCAGCTTTTGTCGGGCCGCCGCGTTGCGCCCACCTTGGTGCAAATCACCAAATTGTCGGTATACGGATACAGTGCTTCTGCAATGAGTCGGTTGGTTACGTCTTCGCCGTAGTAATCGGCGGTGTCCAAGAAATTGACCCCATGGTGCACGGCGTGTTGCAGAATGTCGAGCGCCTCATTTCGCCTCGGCGGTTCGCCATAAATGCCTTCACCGGTAAGGCGCATGGTGCCGTAGCCCGGTCGGTTCACCAAAAGCGGCTGCTTCGTATTGCCGGCAATAGTGATTGTTTTTTCGAGATCCATATAGCTGTTGTTGAGAATAAACGGTTTTGCCGAGCAAATTATGACCAAAATGCCGAATACGGCTTATGAAGTCATTGCAACTTTTGGGCGGGAGTAGGGGAAACCCCGAATTAAACCTTCAATTGGGTTTTTCAGGATTATGGTTACCTTTGCGGTCCACAAAAGCACAGCTTAGAATAGCAATTGTGCGTGGTGCCGCAAGTTCTTTCCCAGGAAGTATAGCTCAGTTGGTTTAGAGTATCCCGTTGACATCGGGAAGGTCCGCAGTTCGAGTCCGCGTACTTCCACCCATAAAATTTGAATCATATTTGCATCAACCCCCGTTGGTGCATTTTTTTTGTGCATCGGCCCATTTTCAGGCTGGTGCCCACGGGTCAAGTTTGGCAAATGTGGCCTGCAATCTTGATTGGGAAAATTGTTGACGTTTTATTGGAGTGACGCTCAGCTCATTATTTCGTCCACATATCTCTACGGCTTTAAGACGCCGGGAAATGCTAAATTCGCGTGGTCATTACCCAACTTCTTTCCCGATGATACTGGAATTTTCGACCCCCAAGCGGGCTCTGAACAAAGCTTTCTTGAAGCAGCGTCCGCTGCGAAGCCAAATCGATATGTTCAAACACAATTTGACCAAGCTACTCGGAAAAATAGACGAGATTGAACGGGAAGAAAACCAGAAGAACCATGTGCGCGACTTTCTGCGTGACACTTATTATAGAGACGTACATGAAATCAACACTAAAGACAACAAAGACCTGGTCATCCACCTTGGGAAATCCAACAAAGACCATGTAGGGGTAATTATTGAAGCGAAGCGGCCGGGCAACAAAACCGAAATGTTGTCTGCCGAACGGCCCAATACCAAGGCGCTGCACGAACTGGTGCTCTATTACCTTGACGAGCGCACGGCCCGGGGCAACACGAAATTGAAAAACCTGATTGCCACCAACATATTTGAGTGGTATATTATAGATGCAAATGTTTTCGACAAGCTGGTTTACCGAAACACCCGAATCAGCCGTTTGTATGACACCTACATTGCCGACCACAAAGACACCAGATTCTTTTATGAAGAATTGGCAAAAATTTTGGATGCTGTCGACTGGGAAATTCCCTGCACCTATTTCAATTTAAGAAATTTTGAAAAAGACTTGAATAGCCACGGCGATGACCGGAACTTGATTGCACTGTTCAAAATTCTCTCTCCCTACCATTTGCTGAAAGTGCCTTTTTCCGACGACAGCAACCAACTCAATGAAGGATTTTATCGAGAGCTGCTCCACATTGTAGGCTTGGAAGAGGTCAAAGACAGTGGGAAGGTGGTTATCAGAAGGAAGAGCGAAAAACGCAATCCGGGGTCCATCATAGAGAATGCCATAAATATCCTCGATACCGACGATGTTCTACACAAGGTTCACGACTTGCAGTCGTACGGCAACGACAAAACCGATCAACTATTCAATGTTGCATTAGAACTGTCTATTACGTGGATGAACCGGATTTTGTTCCTGAAGCTCTTGGAATCGCAACTATTACAGTACCACAACGGCGACAAGTCATATCATTTCCTCAACATCGGCTTCATTTCCAATTACGACGATCTATACAAATTGTTCCATCAGGTGCTGGCTCGTACATTGGATAGTAGGACAGAGGCCATACGGGCAAAATTTGCGCACATACCTTACCTAAACAGTTCACTCTTCGAAATCGGCGATTTGGAAGACCAGACCATTAAAATCAACTCGCTAGACAACTCCATGAAATTGGAATTGATGGCGGGCACTGTATTGAAGGATGGCGGTAAACGGCCGAAAGCATTGCCCACACTCGAATATTTGTTCAAGTTCCTTGATGCATTTGATTTTGCAGGTGAGGGCTCGGAAGACGTACAGGACGAAAACAAATCCCTAATCAACGCATCGGTACTCGGGAAGGTGTTTGAGAAAATAAACGGCTATAAAGACGGTTCTGTTTTTACCCCCGGATTCATCACCATGTATATGTGCAGGGAAACCATTAGATTGGCCCTCACCCAAAAGTTTTCGGAGCGGTACGGTTGGAAGCTGGACGACTTTGACGACATCAAGAACTACGTGGCCGACAAAAAATCTGCGGTGGACATACTCGATTTCAACCGTACGGTAAACGAGCTCCACGTGTGTGACCCTGCTGTGGGTAGCGGCCACTTTTTGGTCTCATCGCTCAACGAACTCATCGCCATTAAGTACGAGCTGGGGATACTCGCCGACGGTGCCGGCAAACGGGTGACCGATCTAGAACTAGCGATAGAAAACGATGAACTCGTCATTAGCGACCTTCATGGCGACATCTTCGAATACCGTATGGAACACGGTAAGCCCATGGGTACCGCGGTGCAAAGATTACAAAAAACCTTGTTCCACGAAAAGCAGACGCTTATCGAAAACTGCCTGTTTGGCGTGGATGTCAATCCGAAATCGGTACTGATTTGCCGCTTGCGGCTCTGGATAGAGCTCCTTAAAAACGCCTACTACAAAGAAGAAACGGGTTTCCGGGAATTGGAAACCCTCCCTAATATCGACATTAACATCAAGACCGGAAACAGTCTCGTAAGTCGTTTCGCTCTTGGCGACGATTTGGGTAAGGCTCTAAAAAGCATCAAGTACAACATTGAGAGCTACCGCGGATTTGTGGCCGATTACAAGAATGAGAAAAACAATGATCAAAAACGGGGGCTCCAAAAAATAATCGACTCCATTAAGGGAGATTTCAGGACCCACATAGGACTGCGCGACCCCAAGAAGGTGAAACTCAATGCGCTTAGCGGCCAATTGTTCAACTTGCTGAGCCAAGGCCACTTGTTTGGTGCAGATACCAAACAAGTGAAGGCCACCCAAAAGAAGCTGGAAGCCGAAATCGTTAAATTGGAAGCGGAGCTGGATGACATCAAAAACAACGCACTTTATCGAAACGCTTTTGAATGGAGGTTCGAATTTCCCGAGGTTTTGAACAACAATGGCACCTTCGAGGGCTTTGACGTGATCATAGGCAACCCTCCCTATATCCAGCTTCAAAAACTGAACGAGACGTTAAACGCAGCTTTGGAGCTGCAGCAATACCAAACCTTTGGGAAGACGGGCGACATTTACCAGCTGTTTTACGAACGGGGACTGGCCCTCCTGAAACCCAAAGGGCACTTGGCATTC
>CAIVHI010000426.1 GCA_903905685.1 uncultured Bacteroidota bacterium
GAAATGTGTTTTTCTCTACTGCCTGTAATTTTCCCGATACCGGGCATGATAAAAAAGGCAGCGAGAACGCCCTGTAAAATCCACGCGACTGTATTCATCATCCTCCGTTTTTTCTTTTGGACAACGAAAGTAAATAAATATTCAAACTGAGACACTACCGGATATTCGGTTGGGATGGGCAAGGAAACGGGGGCCCCTCTGTAGCATCTACTTGCAGTATGGCCGTACTTCTACCTCCATTTTCCACATTTCGGGTATGGAAATGGACTTTTCCACCGAAATCGTTGCAGGTTCCCTTAATTTTGTTTTCGTCATAACATAATAAATCATGAGTTCATTCTTGCCATCCCTATTCGATTTGGATTTTACGCCCCCAAAAGAAGCGCCCAAACCTGCCGCGCCAACGGAGATGGTCGGGGAGGCGGAACCGCAAGAGAGTCCAGTTGCCGCCGAAATCGAAGAGGCACCGATTGAGGCAGTTGTGGAAGTGACGCCCGCAAGCAACGAGAATGGCCGCCAATTGCCTGAATCCGAAGACGCGCCCGTGCAAGCCATGGCGATGCCGGCAACCGCTGAGGAGGATGCTCCGGTTGATGCCATCCCCGAAGTAATCGGCCCGGGTGGCGAAGTGGATGCCCTTGCGCCTGAGCAACCCGCGAAAGCTGCGAAGCGCGGGCCGGCCAAAAAAGCAGACGTTCCCGTTCCTGAAGACCCCAAGGGCGACAAACAATACTATACCATTGGTGAAGTGGCGGAGCTGTTCAAGGTGAACACTTCGCACGTCAGGTTCTGGACCAATGAGTTCGAAATAAAGGTGCGCACCACCCGCAAGGGAGACCGGCTGTATACCAAGGAACAGATAGCCGAAATCAAAACCATCCACCACTTGGTGAAAGAGCGCGGCTTCACGCTGAGCGGCGCAAAGGCCAAACTGAAAGAGCGCAAAAAAACCGAAGTGGCCGCTGTAGATTTGAAGACTTCCTTGCTTCAATTGCGGTCGCAATTGGTGGCCATCAGAAAACAACTGAAATAATTTATGAGATACTGGATAATTGCCCTTTCAATATTCATCCAAACCACTACGATGGCCCAACAAAAAGCTTACGATGTGACCAAGGATTCGGCCAACGGCAGCTTGGTGTTTTGCGGCAAAGTGACCTATGCCGACCTCACCGGCGAAGCGACCTTCAACTGGATGCACGATGGCTATGACGATTACAAGCCAAACCCGGCCTATACCGCCTACCTCACCGAAAACCTGCCCAAGTATTCCCTCACTGTCTTTTTGGGAACCTGGTGCGACGACTCGCACTACTGGGTGCCCAAATTGTTCAAACTGCTGCAAACCATAGGCTACCCCACCGAAAAAGTGGAACTTTACGGCGTAGACAGGCACAAACAAACCAAGAATGGCGAGCAGGCCAAGTATAACCTTACCCTCGTGCCAGCCATCATTGTGCTGAAAGACGGCAAAGAGGTGGGCCGCATCACGGAGAGTCCGCAAAACGGCTTGGAGGCCGACTTGCAGCAAATCATTTCAAAATAACCATCAATACCATAACGACATGGAGCTACCCGGCCACCTTACGATATCCTTTTTGGAAACCGGCCTGCCACAACACATCACGTTGTCGGCCGAACTTTTGGAGCGCGTTCGCATCAACCGCGCCTACCTCGACGATAAAATCAAAACCGGCAATACCTACTACGGTATCAATACCGGATTCGGCTCGCTGTGCAATGTGCGCATTGCCGATGACGAACTGGCGTTACTGCAAGAAAACCTGGTTTGCTCGCACGCCTGCGGCATGGGTGCCACCCTGCCCGACGACATTGTGCGGCTCATGCTGCTGTTGAAAATACACGGCCTGGGGCAAGGCTATAGCGGTGTGCGCCCCGAAATTGTGCAACGCCTCGCCGACTTCTACAACTTCGGCATCATTCCCGTGGTCTACGAACTCGGTTCCCTGGGTGCCTCGGGCGACCTCGCACCATTGGCCCATTTGAGCATGCCGCTATTCGGCAAAGGAATGGTGCGCTATAACGGCGAAACCATAGCGGCCGCAGAAGCACTGCGTGCCGCCCGATTGGAGCCCATGCAACTTGCCGCCAAGGAAGGCTTGGCTTTGCTGAACGGCACCCAGTTTATGAGTTCACTCCTCACCGCCAGTCTTATCAAGGCCCGCAACCTGGCCTGCTGGGCCGATATTGCCGCAGCCATGTCGGGCGATGCCTTTATGGTGAAAGACGAACCGTTCAAGCACCCCATACACCGGGTGCGGCCACACCAAGGGCAATTGTCTACCGCCGCCCGCATGTTGCGCCTATTCGAAGGCAGCGGTATCACCCCATTGCCCAAGGAACAGGTGCAAGACCCCTATTCCTTCCGGTGCATTCCGCAGGTGCACGGTGCATCCAAGGATGTACTCGACACCGTGGCCAGGGTGGTGGAGACCGAAATCAACTCAGTGACCGACAACCCCATCGTCTTCCACGACGAAGACGCCATTATGAGCGGCGGCAATTTCCACGGGCAAACCCTTGCCCTCCATGCCGACTTTGCCGCTATGGGCATTGCAGAACTGGGCAATATATCGGAACGCCGCACCTACCTGCTGGTGTCGGGCCAGCGGGGACTGAAGCCTTTCCTGGCGCCCAACCCCGGCCTGAACAGCGGGTTCATGATTGCGCAGTATACCGCCGCAGCCATCGTAAGCCAAAATAAACAGTATTGCACGCCGGCATCGGTAGACAGCATTGTGAGCAGCAATGGGCAGGAAGACCATGTGAGCATGGGTGCCAATGCCGCCGTAAAGCTGCTTAAAGTGGTGGCCAATACCCAACGCGTGCTGGCTATTGAACTGCTTACGGCCGCCCAAGCGCTGGAGTCGCGGCGACCAATGCGGTCGTCGCCCATCATAGAGCAGGTTTTTGCAGATTTGCGCAAAGTGGCCTCCTACATGCCGCAAGACGATATTTTGCACGACAAAATGGTGGCCGCCGAGCATTTTTTGAACCGCAGTGCCGCTACCTACATCAATGGATAGCCCAATGCCGAACAATACGGCGGCAACCGGGCACCAAGGCAATTTCTTGGTGTTTCTGTGCTATGGCAACATCGGCATTTTCCACGAGTGTGCCTATGCTTTGCTCACACTGTCGCGGCTTTATGGCGGGAAACTGCCCGACGATTGGGAGATTTGGATTTATACCGACAAGCCCGAATTTTTCCGGGCGCTTGGCGGCTGTCCGCTGCCCCTGCACTACCGCACACTGGACGCGGCCACCATACAGCAGTGGAAAGGGCCGCATGGGTTTGTGCATCGCGTCAAGATTGCACTTTTGCAGGAATTTGCGGCAGCTCATACCGGCAACATCCTATATTCCGACACCGATGTGGTGTTCTCCGACCGGCTGGAACCCGTTTTTTCGAAAATTGGGTATGGCAGTTTATACATGCATGTGGCTGAGGGCATTGTGGGTGAAGGGCATAATCCGGTGCTGACCAAACTGGCCAAGCACACCAGGCGCCACCACCTGCAGTCACCCTCCGGGCAGCCCCTGGCCCAGATGGTCATGTGGAATGCCGGCGTATTGGGCTTCAACTCCCGCCTTGCGACGTTGCTGGAGGGAGTCCTCGAATTTACCGATCGCGAATATGGCAGGTTCCCGAAGCACATCGTGGAGCAGTTCGCATTCTCCGTATACTTCGGTCAGCACGGCCCCATTAAATCGGCCGCCCACTACATCACCCACTATTGGAACCTGAAAGAGGCACGGCACGTGCTGGAGGCCTTTTTTGTCAAATACGCCTCATCCCCCTGGAGCGAGTTGGCCGATTATTCCCAACTCATCCACATCCCCGTCATGATGCAGGACAAAGCCAACTTCTACCGCAACCGATCGCTTGCCGGCAAAATGCTGAAAAAAACGTGGCTGCCCGCCGTGCCCAATTGGGAGGAGTTGGTGCGACAGTTGTGAGGGAGGCGGCGGGATTCGAACGCGATAACCAACACCGTTTTTCGCCGGTCTTGCAAAAAGCGGTGTGTGCTGTACATTTTAATGGCCTGATCAAGCCATTATCCTTGAAGCCCCAACGCCGTCCGCTACGCAAACTTTAGCAACTCCTTGCCGGTCATTTCCTTCGGCACGGGAATACCCATGTAGAACAGTATGGAAGGTGCGATGTCGGCCAGTTTGCCCGAGCTCAGGGTGCAGTTGGTTTTGTTGTGGTCGTTGGAGATGAAGAAAAGCGGTACGGGGTTGAGGCTGTGTGCGGTATTGGGCGATCCGTCTTCATTCACCATGAAATCGGCATTGCCGTGGTCTGCCGTCAGGAATATCGAGTAACCCTGTTTCAGGGCCTCGGGCACAATGCGTGCCACACAGGCATCCACGGTTTCCACTGCTTTTGTAACGGCACTCCACACGCCCGTATGGCCCACCATATCGGCATTCGCGAAATTGAGGCAGATGAAATCGGCGGTCTGCGCTGTGATTTCGGGCAATATGGCGTCGGTCAACTCCACTGCACTCATCTCCGGCTTTTGATCGTAGGTAGACACTGTGCGGGGTGAAGGAATCATGATGCGTTTTTCTCCAACAAACGGTGCTTCGCGGCCACCTGAAAAGAAGAACGTGACGTGTGGGTATTTTTCGGTCTCGGCGATGCGTATCTGCGTCTTGCCGGCATGCTCCAACACCTCACCCAAGGTGTTGCGCAAATCGCTGTTTTCGAACAGGATGTGCATACCCTTGAAGTCCTTGCTGTATTCCGTCATTGTGACATAGTAGAGCGGCACCACATGCATGTCCTGCTCGGGGAAGTCCTGCTGGGTGAGCGCCATGGTGATTTCGCGGCAGCGGTCGGTGCGGAAGTTGAAGCACACCACCACATCGCCTTCCTGTATCAGTGATTTGGGACTGCCGTCGGCATGGGTCAGGATGATGGGTTTGATGAACTCGTCGGTAACACCCGACTCATAGGACGCAGTCATCGCGGCAATCGGGTCGGTAGCCTTGGTGCCTGTGCCCTTGGTGAGGGCATCGTAGGCCACCTTCACCCGCTCCCAACGTTTGTCGCGGTCCATGGCATAAAACCTGCCCGTAATGTCGGCCAGTATGGCGCCCGTTTTTTGGGTGTGGGTATACAATTCTTCAATGAAGGCCAAGCCGCTTTTGGGGTCGGTATCCCGTCCGTCGGTAAAGGCATGAACGGCCACTTGGGGCACACCTGCGGTCTGCGCCATAGTGCACAGAGCCTTGATGTGGTCGATGTGGGAGTGAACCCCACCATCGCTCACCAAGCCCATGAAGTGCAGCGTTTTGCCTGTCGATTTGGCATGGTCGAAAGCAGCCACCAGTACCGGGTTCTTTTCCAGTTCGCCATTCTTGATGGCTACGTTGATGCGCTCCAGTTCTTGATACACAATGCGACCCGCACCAATGTTGAGGTGACCCACCTCGGAGTTGCCCATTTGTCCGTCGGGCAAGCCTACCAATTCGCCACACGTAATGAGTTCGGCATTGGGGTAACGGTCATAGAGGCCCTTCACAAAGGGCACATTCGCATTGGCTATGGCATCGGCGGCCGGCACCTTGCCATGACCCCAACCATCCATAATGATCAACATTGCTTTCTTCGACATAAGTGCGAAGTTAAGGAAACTAGGCGTTATGGCTTATCATTCAAAAATACAATGTGGCAGTCCTCGGCTTCACTTTTCATTTAAATATATTAGTATTTATGCGAGTTGTGATTGGTCTGCGTTTCGAACCCGATTATTGCCAAAATCCTGCGGTAAGGGCATATCCCCCGCACCACTTGTACCACCCGATGTCGCAATTGTCAAAATCGGCGGTTACTACGTATTGAGATTCACGTTTCACACTTGCAATGTCGAATGCAACACTTGGACACTTGTTTACTGGCAAGCTGACGACGTGCCCTATGCCGATGGTACGAAAACACGGGTGGCGGTCTTGAATTGCAGTTCACCGTTCCCTCAATCTTTTGATTACAGAATATACCCGATTGTTTTAGCCGCAAGTGGCGAGCCCGCCTTCGATTACTGGTATGGAATTTTGGACTGCAATTACAATTGACCGCAGGTAGTGTGGAGATACCGTAACTCGCCGCGACGTAGCCAGCCCTAATGCACGTCGAGTCGTGATTATTTATAGTTTTACAAACACCTGGACAGAAAAAGAGGTTTCTTCAACTCCCCCACCACCCCATGCGCCACATCACCCTCCTCCTCGCCCTGATTTGCACCGCTGCCGGGTATGCCCAGCCCGCTACCGATTCATCCGGGGCATTTGTGCTGGGCACGGTGCGCAAAATACACTCGGCAGTGCTGGGGGAAAATAGGATATTGAACATCTACCTCCCGGCGGGCTACGGGCACAACGATACCGCCCACTACCCGGTCATCTACCTCCTCGATGGCTCGGTCGATGAGGACTTCATCCACATTGCGGGGCTGGTGCAGTTCAACAGCCTACCGTGGGTGTACCGCCTGCCGGAGACCATCGTGGTGGGCATTGCCAATGCAGACCGCAAGCGCGACTTCACCTACCCCAGCACCGTGCCCGATGAATTGAAACGCTTCCCCACCACCGGCGGCTCGACACGCTTCACCAATTACCTCGAAAAAGAAGTGGTGCCCTATGTGGAGGCCAACTTCAGGACGGGCAAAACCCGAACCATCATTGGGCAGTCGCTGGGTGGGTTGCTGTGCACCGAAATTTTGTTCACTTGCCCCGAGCTGTTCGACAACTACATCATCATCAGTCCCAGCTTGTGGTGGGACAATGGCTCGCTGCTGGCACGCTCGCCACGCATATTGGAAGCCGGCTATGCCAAGCCCACCAAAATTTACATAGGTGTGGGCAAGGAAGGACTTGGCCCCAGTAGCACCCCGCACGTCATGGAAGTGGATGCCAACCTGCTGGCCGAGAAACTGAAGAACGGCAAAAGCAAGGCTGTCACCACCTATTTCGACTACCTACCCACCGAAAACCACGCCACCATCACCCATCATGCCGTTACAAACGCCATAGAAACCCTGTGGAAGCCCTAACCGGCAAAAGCCCGTCCACGTATTGCGCCGATAACTCCTTATATTTGCCGTCTAATTTTTATCATATGTCTTCCACTTGGTTCCGGCGTAACAAAAAAGGCATCCTCACTTCCACCGAAGAGAAGAAAGAGACTCCCGATGGGTTGTGGCACAAATGCCCCAAATGCAAGGCAACGAGTACAGTAAAGGAATTGCACTCCAATCTGTATGTGTGTCATCAATGCGATTACCACAACCGGATTGGTTCTGAGGAATATTTCGAAATCATTTTCGACAAGAACTCCGTGAAGCTGTTGTTCGAAAACATCGTTCCCAAAGACTTGTTGGGCTTCGAAGACATGAAGCGCTATGCCGACCGCTTGGTGGACGCCCGCCAAAGCACGGGGCTGACGGATGCCATGACGGTGGCCCACGGTGCCCTGCACGGGCACGGCATGGTGGTGGCCTGCATGAATTTCAAGTTCATTGGCGGCTCCATGGGCTCTGTGGTGGGCGAGAAAATAAGCCGCGCCATAGATTACTGCATCGCCCACCGACTGCCGCTGGTCATCATCTCCAAATCGGGTGGTGCGCGCATGATGGAAAGTGCCTTCTCGCTGATGCAGATGGCCAAGACATCGGCCAAACTCACGCTGCTGGCCAAGGCCAAGCTACCCTACATCTCCCTAATGACCGACCCCACCACGGGTGGCGTTACGGCCAGCTATGCCATGCTGGGCGATATCAACATTGCCGAGCCGGGTGCCATGATTGGCTTTGCAGGGCCGCGCGTCATCAAGGAAACCATCAAGAAAGACCTGCCGGAAGGCTTCCAGCAGTCGGAATTCCTGTTGGACCACGGCTTCCTCGACTTTATTGTGGACCGCAAAAACCTGCGGTCCAAATTGTTCACCGTTACCGAATGGTTCATGAAATCGGGTGCAGCAGCGGTTCAGGCTTAATGCCCCCAAACCCTCACCGCTCCAATCGACACCGTGAACATCACCCATTTTAATATGCTTTTGTGTGGCTGAGAATGTGTACATCAAAAACCGGTCGGCTACGTTCGAATTTGCCATAGAAGACAAATTGAAGGCCGGCATTGTGCTTACCGGCTCCGAAATCAAGTCGGTGCGGGAGAGTAAAGTAAGCTTCAACGACAGTTATTGCCTGTTCAGCAACGGCGAGTTGTGGATAAAGAGCCTGCATATTGCCCAATATGTGAACGCGGGATATGCAGGCCACATAGCTGTGCACGACCGCAAACTACTGCTCACCAAGAAGGAACTGCGCAAGTGGGAGCTCAAAGTGAAGGAAAAAGGCTTCACCATCGTGCCGTTGAGCATGTATATAGACGAAAAAGGCTTTGCCAAACTCGACATCGGCCTAGGCAGGGGCAAAAAGGTGCACGACAAGCGCGAAACCATCAAGAACCGCGATGTGGATCGCGAAATCAGACGCTTCCTGAAATAGCCTGCCATGACTACCGACGAACAATACATGCGGGAAGCCCTGAAACAGGCGAAAATGGCTTGGCAGCGCGACGAGGTGCCCGTGGGTGCGGTACTGGTTTGGAACAACCAAATCATTGGCCGTGGCCACAACCAGGTGGAGCTCCTGAACGACTGCACGGCCCATGCCGAGATGATTGCCCTCACAGCCGGCTTCAACCATACGGGTACCAAGTACCTGCCCGATGCCACGCTATACGTTACCCTGGAGCCTTGCCTCATGTGTTGCGGGGCCATCTATTGGGCAAAGGTGGGCCGCATTGTGTATGGTGCCGAAGATGTAAAGAACGGCTACCGCAAAACCACCGGTGCCAACAACCCCTTCCACCCCAAAACCGAAATCGTCTTCGGCATTTTGGCCGAAGAGTGTGCCGCACTCATGACTGCATTTTTTAGGCAGAAACGCTGAAGCCGGCCACCTCTCCATCGGCCATTCGGCCGGGGTTTGAGCAGATTCGGTATTGTCATAACATCAGGAAGGCCGACAGATGCGCTCCGTCGGCCTTCCTGATGTAGGGGTCCTTACAAGGCTACCGTATCAAGGTCACCTGACCCTTGTACATTACATTCTCCATTTGTCCGGGATATTGCAACACCACCACCCAGTAGTAGGTGTCGACATCCTGTGGAACGCCGTTGAAAGTGCCGTCCCATCCTTTCGACTTGTCGTTGGAGTAGAACACCTGCTGTCCCCAACGGTTGAACACGCGGAACTCCACAAGGTTTTGGAAGGTGATGCCTATGGGTCGGAACACATCGTTAAGTCCATCGCCATTGGGCGTAAAGCCTGACGGGAAGATTTGCGTCACGCCGGTGTCTACAATAACCTTGACATAGGATGAGTCCAAACAGCCGTAAATGTCGCGGCCGTAAACGGTATAAACCGTGGTCACGGTCGGTTTGGCTACTGGATTGTTGATGTTGGGGTTGCTCAAGGTGCCGTCGTCGGGCAACCAATAGTAAATCACTTCATTGTCCGCATTCAACTGTATCGTGCTGCCCAGCATGATTGCCTGCGAGTCGGTAACGTTGGTGAGTTTTGCACCCAAAACAGAGTGGATGGTCACGGTATCGTAGGCCAAGCAGCCATAGGGCAGAAGGGTTGCCGTCAACACATAGGTAAAGTCGCCGAATGCGTAGAAGTAAGGCGCCTGCACAGTAGGGTCATCCAAGCCCGTGGCCGGCGACCAAGAGTAGGTGTAGTTGAAGCTACCCATGTTCGAGGTCTCAGTGGTCGGAATGGCCAGCGGCCTGCCCAAACAAAGCATGGTATCGTGGTAGGACGTTATGTTGAAATCGAGCACATATACCGGCTCTGTAGTGGAATCTTGGCATGAGATGGAGTCCGTAATAATCAGTTTGGAATTCACTTTGCCGACCACGTTGTAGGTGTGTGCAACGGTTCCTGTGGTGGTGGAGTTGGAGCCGTCTCCGAACTTCCAAAGATAGGTCAACCCACCGCCAACGGACGCGTCAATCAAATTGGTAGAACCGCCCAGGCATATCGTGTCGGGTGCAATGGAATACTGGGCATGGATGTAGTGGCTCGTATTGACGTTCACGCTGAAGCTGGAATCGCAGTACCCGTTGCCAACGGTAAGGGTGATGGTGCCGGCAAAGCAATTGGGCACCGAATAGGGGTAGGATGCGGGGTAAACGTGCATGCCCACAGAGTCGGCAGAGGTGTTGCCATCGCCAAAGCTCCAAGTCTGCGACACATAATTGGCCGAGAGATTGGTAAGGTACACCGTATCGAAACTGCAACCGCGGTGAATGGCCGTAGTGAAGTGGGTCACGATGGGGGGCAGGACGCGTACAGAGACCGAATCGCGCAGACTTTCGCACCCGGCTACCACCTCACTCACGTAGTAAGTGCTGTCGCCCACAATCGTGGTGTTCACGTAGGACGTGTCCATAAAGGTGCCGCCCGTTGTGGTGGTATACCAACGGTAGGTGCCACCGGGGATGCCCGTCAGCACAAAGCCTTGCGAAATATCGTTGTAGCAGTAAGGCGACTTAGCCGTAACCCCCGGAGGCGGAGGCTGCGGTGCCAACGTGCCATCGAATGTTGCCGTGTCGAGGCAGCCGAATCCGGAGGTGGCTATTACGGTATAGATGCCGGTATCGGCTGCATTGAAGCCATTGATGGAGAACGATGCACCTGTAGCGGTAAAGCCGCCGGGACCGCTCCAAACAAAGGTCTCACCCGCCGAATCGGGTGCGGTGGTAACATGCAGCGTGTCTATGGCACCCGTACACAAGGGCTCGTTGGTGCCAATAGTCACGGTGGGCTTCCAGCGAATGACCACATGGGTGGTGGTCGTATCGTGTTCGGCACCCACCGTGCGAATCACCTTATAGGTGCCGGAATCGGCATAGGTGGCGCCGGGTATCACCACATGGTGCAAGGTGCTTATGGGGGTTCCGCTCGGGTTGAACCACTGGTAAGTGGCCCCAACAGAATCGCCTATGGCATCAAGGTGCAGGGTTTGGCCATAACAAATGGCACTGTTGTTGGTGGCACCAAAGCAGGGTACAATCGTTACATAAAGCACGTAGGTATTGCAAGAGTGCATGCCTGTCGCGCTATCGGTGCCGGTGACGGTATAGGTTGTGGGCCCTGTGAGGACCGAAGTGTTGATAGAGACATCGGTACCGGTAGTGGCAGATAAGCCGGTGCCGGGAGACCAAGTCCAGGTAGACCAAGACCAGTCTTTGTCGGTTGCATTTTTGATATCGGCATTTACGATGGTCACGCCGGGATGGTCGCATACCAGGAAGGAGTCGGTAACAACGCAGTTCACCATCATTACGGGGTCGGGGAATGCGCTATCAACCGTGGTGCTGTCTTTGAAGTTCCAAGCAAAAGAAATGATGGTGCTGTCGCCGGCGGCGAGGTCGCCCAAGTTGTAAATGAGGCCGTAGGCAATGTCTTGGTCCAATGTCCAGGCACCGACGGTGTAGTAACCGGTTCCAATACCGGTAGCCGTACCTGCATAAATCATGTCAAGCGTGTTGCCCGTCCCCAAAAACGGAGGCCAGGATTCATAAATGAATGACTTTGCCCTGCAATCGCGGGTACATAGGGAAGAATACGCATCTTGATGGATGGACGGCGGACGCGCCTCCACCATCACGCGGTGGCGATAGTCGTTTTGGAACATGACGTGGTTGTTCGTGGGGTAGCTTCCGCCTGTTGTCGTCACGTCATTGTCGGGGTCGGCAGAGGCCATGTAGTAAAGTCCGGTCAGTGTGGCTCCCGATGTATTTTTAAAGAGGATGGTCACAACATCCCATGACGAAAGGGTATCTACCCGGTTGTATTCGGTAATGGAGAGTGCACCACTGGCGGCAGTGCCGTGCCAAACCGATGTGGATATCCCCGGCTGCACGTAGCATGTTCCGTAGGTCATGCCCCCGGTATAGTTAAAGCCCATAGAAGTTTCGGTAATGGAGCCTGTAGGGGCGCCATTATTGTAAAAAGCGTCTTCCCGTATACCGTTTACCTGAACAGACCAACCATCGAAGGGGGTACCCGGCAGATAATAGGGGCCGTATTCCGGTACGCCGCCGGTGCCCGCCACTGCCCAACCGCCGTGCCCGGGATTGTATTGGAAGTCCATGGTACTTGTTCCACTATAGGCTACACCGGTTCCGGGGTCGGGATAGGAGAAGGTAGAACCCCCCGATACGCCATGATAGCCCGCAGGTGGGGCTACCGTATTGCCCCAGCACCCCATTGGGGCAACTGCTACTTCCAGATATGCCCCTTGCAAGAACACGTTGTCGCCAACCACTTGGGCGGTAGCGGAACCGCCGCACAACATAAGGGCCGAACCCCAAAAAAGCGATAAACAAATCTTCTTCATCAGTATGCTTTCTATAACATTTACAAGCTTCAAAACCTACATTATCCGTGTGCTTTTGCACGCATAATCGGTGTAATTGCCCCTAAAAGCGAATTTGACCGAAAATTTACAATAAAATAATCAACTCGCAACAATCAAGTCCAGTTTACCCTTTCTATAGACAGGGCATTACTTGATTTTGGATGGGTATTCACACTGAAAATCTGCAAATTTTAATCGGATTCTAATAGGTCTACATGTTTTAGAAGCAACCGACATGCGACATCATAACATCGGCCTCAATTCGGAGCCCTCGGCCGACACCGTGAGCCGATAGGGTACCCCCATCATCAAGGTGAAATTGATATCGGCATGGCCCACCGGCATGCCGAAACCAACGGGATAGCCGTATTGCGAAACCGCATCGCCGAGTAGCTCTAACACGCCCCTATCGAATGGCCGCTCGGTATCCTTCAAATCGGTGAAGCCTCCAAAAGCAATGCCCGCAAGGTGTTCCAATTTTCCTGCCCGTTTCAACGCGGTCATCATGCGGTCCAAACTGTAGAGGTATTCTCCCACATCCTCCACAAAGAGTATTTTCCCTCGGGTGTCTACGTCCGATGGCGATGCGAGGACATGGGTCAGCAACGCCAAATTCCCGCCTGTAAGTATGCCTTCGGCCACTCCAACCCTGTTGCATTCCTGTGGCGGTGCGTGCAGCACGTGGGGTTTGCCCACCAGGGCATCATAAAATGAGTGCAGAAAATCCGAGTCGACCGTTTCGGGCTTGAAGTGGCCGCACATGGGGCTGTGCAGGGTGGCTATGCCGAATTGCGCCTGCACATGGCTGTGCAACACGGTGATATCGCTAAAGCCGCACAACCATTTCGGGCTTTGCAAGAACCGCGAGAAGTCTACCCGGTCTATGATGCGGCTCATGCCATAGCCGCCGCGCCCCATCAATATCGCGCCTACCTCGGTGTCGTCAAGCATGGCTTGGAAGTCGGCCAGCCGCTCGTCGTCGGTACCGGCAAGGTAGCGGGTGCCGTTGCCAACCGTTTTACCCAGTTTGCACACATACCCCAAGCCATTCAGCACCTCTAAGCAAAAGGCGGTCCGCTCCACCGATACATAGCCCGACGGGCACGTGATGCCGATTTTGGAGCCATTGCGGAGGGGTGCGGGAACAATCATTTCGTCTTTCGATTTATGCCTTAAAGGTAAAGTAAGGAGCGGTTGCGGCAATGGGATTTATCGCAATCCGCTAGGCCGATATGGATTTTCGTCTCCGCAGCATCTACGGAATTCGTTATATTGCAGTCTGCTGTTGCCGATAGCCAATCGCAATAGCCCAGACGGCAAAAAAATGCAACATGAAACATTTGCCAATCAAAAACCTGCCGTTTGTAATTGCGATATCGGCATTCGCGAGCTGCAAGAAGAAGGACGACTCGGGCATCCCCGCCCCATTCACGTATGCCATGGCCGGACGGCCATCGGCGGTAACGATTCCTTATGGAGGCACCGGGGCAATCACTATCAATGTCATACCCACGACTACCGCCATCGGCTCCGTTTCCCTGACGGCAAACACCCCTACGCCAGCAGTCACGATGGGCATTGCTCCCAACAAGGGCCAAGTACCTTTTTACCCGTCGGTATCGTTCTCGTCGGTAGACACCAACGTCACAGGCTTCAAGTCCGACAACTGGGGCATGTTCCCCGTAGTCATCTATGGCCTGAGTTTCTACAACCCCGACAGCCTCACCATCAACCTCACTGTCAATCCGCCCACCGACTTCATGCAATCGTTTGTAGGCAATTGTCTCATGTCTCACCAATGCCAAATAGACTCGGTGGACGATTACAACTACGGCGTTGCCATAGCCCTGGATTCCTCGGCATTGCCATACGGACTCGCCATCTCGCGTTTCTCGTAAACCAATTGCGTGCTGAACGCCATCGTCGACCCCATAGCCAAGACCATCACCATCCCAGCCCAAACGTCCAATAGATTTGTATACACCAGCACGGGTACCTATAAAATAGGCACTACCAAGCAAAGCGAGGTAGACGTTAGCTACAGCATCACGGGTCCCCGGTGCGGATTACTGTGCACCCGCGCATGAAAAAATAGGGGCTGCCTCCTATAGCCCCCAGGTTTCCATAATCTGGGCAGTATGGTTTTTAGTGTCCACTTTCGAGATGATATGGGCAATGTTGCCGGCTTCATCTATCAAGAACGTGGCGCGGGTGGTGCCCATGTAGGCCTTGCCCATGAATTTCTTCTCGCCCCAAAGCCCATACGCATTCACAATGGCCTTTTCATTGTCGGCTACCAGCGTGAACGGCAGCTTGTACTACTCTTCAAATTTCTTGTGGCTCTTTTCGCCATCGGTGTTCACACCAAGCACTACCACACCCTTTTCTTGGAGCGCGGCAAAGTTGTCGCGCAGGTTGCAGGCTTCGGCAGTGCAGCCCGGAGTGTCGTCCTTGGGATAGAAATAGAGCACCACTTTTTTACCTGCAAAGTCGCTGAGGGCTACCGGTTGCCCATTTTGATTGGTGGCACTCCACTGGGGTGCCGCATCTCCTGTCTTCAACATGATGGTTTCGTTTTTGGAATTTGATCGTCGGCGCGACCTTTCAACACGCGCTGCGTCCTGCCGTCCGTTAAGTCCAAAAATAGCGGGTTTACACCTGTCGGCAACATATGTTTAGTTGATGTAGGTATCGCTAGCGGCAATCCCGAATTTTCCAAAATCAATGGGACACAAGCCCACGCAACGATGAAAGTCCCAACCCTTGCAAAATACGCATCAGGTTGGGACTTCAATTTACTTTAACCCCGTCTTGGAGTTCAAAAATTACAACTTGGCGGTAAACGTTCCGTTGGTAACCTTCGAAGAATCGGTGGCTGAAAAACTGAAGGTGCCGGTGATGGACGTGGTGGAGACCGACCCTACCGTGAACGTGCCATGGGCGGCAAACAACACGCTGGCGCTCGAAGGAGTTTTGGTGAGGTATTCGCCAACATTCACCGTGCCATCCAAGGCATAAGTGCCGGCACCGGAATAGTTACCCAATTGGAAAATGTAACCCGTCGTGTCTCCACCGCCCGTCGTTATGCCTTCCACTTCCAACAATGGACCTGAAATAACTGCAAATACCGATGATGATCCGGAGAATGTAGCGGTTGTACCACCCTTCGTGGCAGTCATAGTGTAGGGACTGGCCGACGAGCTGCTGCTTTTGCTGCACGATGCGGCACCAATAACTGTTGCGGCAGCCAAAGCGGCCAATACGATGAACCTGATCTTGTTTTTCATATTTATTATGATTTAGAAATGCAATGATTGAAAAATCAAGCGCGAAGTTATGGGCAATTTTCAAACAATAAAATAAACTGCAGGTTAAAAATGGCCGGATTTGACAACGCAGCCAACGAAAAAAGCCGGCGCAGGATTACAAATGCCTCGTGCGCCGGCCTTTCTTAATTCCATCATCCTTTAAGGTTTACCACTATCCGGAGCCGCATTCCAAGTTTTCATGCCGGGGCAGTTGCGGTATTCCGGGTCTATCTTAATGTAGTAGGTGGGTAGTTTGGATAACACCCATTGTTGAATTTTCTGCTGTTTCTTTTGGGCAAGCGCTACTTCCTGTATGCGGTTGTAATCGTCCTTCAGATTGGCTCGGTGGGGCGTGGTGCGGTTGCGGAGATACACGACGCGACACGACTGTTCTTTGGCATCGGTAACGAAAATATGGGGCTTGGTATACTTGCCCACGCCCAATGTATCGAGCATCAGCACCATTGCCGGGTCCAGCTTCGTTACGTCCAGCTCCATGTTGCCGGTCATAGGGTCGGCAATCATACCGCCCGTACGCTTCGCTGCCTCGTCGGTGGAGAACTTGCCCACCGCTTCCTGGAACGTCATTTTGCCGTCAACCAAGATGTTGCGGATGCTGTCCAAGGTCTGCAAGGCTTTGTTGAAGTCGGACGTGGTGATTTTGGGGCGAATGAGGATGTGCTCCAAATCGGCCTCGTCTCCCTTGCGGGCCAACATCTTGATGATGTGGTAGCCGAACTTGGTTTTGAATACTGGCGAAACGTCTCCATTTTGCAGTTTGAAGGCGGCAGCAACAAACTCGGGTGCCCAAGGGCCGTTGCGGGTCACTCCCTCATACCTACCGCCATTGTCGCGGCTGCCGGGGTCTTCGGTATAGATGCCCGCCATGGTTTCGAAACTCTTGCCGCCCTCCACAATTTCCTTACGGATTCCTTCCAGCTTGAGTCGTGCATAATCGTTCATTTCGGGACTTACCGGTGGGTCTACAACTATTTGGCCCACTTCCAAGATTGCCGGAAACAAGGGTAGACTGTCTTGGGGTATCTTCCTGTAAAATGCCTCTACCTCGGCCGGAGTGATATGGACTGCCTCCAACACTTGGTTCTTCATCTTCTCGGCCACCATTTGGTCGTGAATGGGCTCCCGGAATTCTTCCTTAATTTGGTACACCGTCTTTCCCGACATCTGCTCCAAACGTTCTTTCGAACCATACATTTGGGTGAAGTAACGGATGCGGTTTTCCAATTGACCGTCCACATCTTCTTCGGTCACCAGCACGCTGTCTCGCTCCGCCTGTTCCAGCATGAGTTTTTGGATGACCATGTCTTGAAGCAAATCGCACTTCATGCTGTCGTTGAAGCCGGGAAACTGCGCCCGGGCTTGCGCCACCTGCGCCTCCAGTTCAGACTGTAGGATGATTCGGTTACGGCCAACAACGATGATGATTTTGTCGGCACTCTCTTGGCCTACCGCCGGCTTGGTCACAAAAAAGGGTAGTGCAACACCACACACCAAGCCAAACCGCCTGATGGTATTTTTTATTGGGAAGTTCATGAATTTGTTAAAAAATTATCGCCCTACTGCAAAAATAGTTTAAATACCGTTTTTATACGTCAGCGACCGGCATTTTAACTTTTATGTTGGCTTTGCCGACCGTAGTTCCGCCTATCGGGCGGGCTTGCCCAGAAACGCGGCCACCTGCGAAACAGCCAACCCGTAGTTGGGGAGGTTGCCGCTAAAACTGTCTATTGCCCCGGCATGAAACTGTGTCCAAGCGGTATACTGTGCAAGGTCTTCGGCCTTGCCGAACAGCCATTCGGTGCCGATATCGAACATGCCGCTCCTCAACATCCGCAACTGAAGGGCGAATAACGGAAATCGCAGGAGGCCCTTATGGAGGTGTTCCAACTCCATGATGAAGCGGGTACGGAGCATCATGAGGTTCTCGGTAGTCACACCGTCGCTCACAACCGGGGCAAGTTGCAGTAGTAGTCGCCTCACCGTATCTGAAACCGTAAAAAACGCAGTTGCCAATTTAGACGGTTGCGCACCGGCGTCAAAGAGTTTCCGGTAGCCCGACAACAATTGAAGTTTCAACGATGCCGAGCCTAGGGTATCGGGCTGCACATAAAGGCAGATTTCGCCACACAGTAGCGCGTCTGCGGTATTGCCTTTTTCGAACAGTGCGTTTGCGCAATCGCGCCAAGCGGGGGCATAGCACGGCATGATGCCCAGACAGTCGCGCCATGCTGCGAAAGCCTCGGCCACCATACCGTTGGCATAGCATATCGAGGCCTTTATAGAATGGAGTCGCGAGGAGTCGGGAAATTTGCGGATGCCCTCGTCTACTACTTGTAAGGCGTCTCGCAGTTTGTTTTGCCCTGCCTTTACTTGTGCCAGTACCGCGTAATATTCGGCATCGGCAAAACGCGACCGCTGCAAGGGTCTCAGCACCCCCGCGGCTTCTTCATAATTGCCGATATGGAAATCCGCAATCCCCAATCCGCGCACGTACAGCGAGTCTTCGGGAAACAGGCGCACCCCTTGTTTGAAGACATTGGCGGCTGCGGGCCAGTCGCCCCGGCGGGTAAACTCCACACCATGCAGGTACATCTGTACCTGTTCGGGAGAAGGCAGGTGGTCAAGCTGCCCGCTGCAAGAAAAAGCGGCCATCAAAAGCACTACCGGCAAAGCCCTTCGGCATGCCCGTATCGGCCAAGCCGAAAAGGTGTAGTATAAATTGACTAGACGCGCCATCAGGGTAAAGGTACGCCGGAAATAAGTCGTTATTTTGCGCATGGCACGGCCCTAAAAAACTTGGTGTCGTAAAGGTTATGAATCACATAGGAAGCATCGGAGTCCTTACATCGGGTGGAGATTCCCCCGGAATGAATGCAGCCATCAGGGCGGTAGTACGCACCTGCATTTTCAACGGCATACCCGTCTTCGGCATCCGCAGGGGTTATCAAGGCATGATTGAAGGCGATATCGTACCCCTGAAGACTACCGACGTTTCGGGCATCATTCAACGAGGTGGAACCATGCTCAAGACCGCACGCAGCAAGGAGTTCACTACTCCGGAGGGTATGGCCAAGGCTTATGCACAACTGCAAAAGCATAACATAGGTGCCTTGGTGCTGCTGGGTGGCGACGGCACATGCCGGGGGGCGGTGAAGTTTTTCGAGAACCACGTCATCCCCGCAGTCGCCATCCCTTGCACGATAGACAAGGATTTGGTGGGTACCGACCTGACCATAGGTTTCGACACGGCCGTGAATACTGCCGTTGAAGCCATAGATAAAATCAAAGATACGGCAGAAGCGCACGACAGGGTATTCGTGGTGGAAGTGATGGGGCGAGATGCCGGCTACATTGCCCTGAACAGTGGCATAGCCTGCGGCGCCGAAGACACCCTGATACCTGAAGAGACAACATCGATGGACAGCGTGCTGGATCGCATTGCCGGCGACGAGCGGCGGAAAAAGTCGGTACACATCATCGTGGTGGCTGAGGGCGACGAGCTGGGCGGCGGCAAGGCTGTTTATGAAGCCATCAAGGAACGGTTACCCGAGCTGGATACCCGCTTATGTGTGCTGGGCCACATTCAACGGGGTGGCTCTCCCACCTATGCCGACCGCGTATTGGCATCGCGGTTGGGATATGCAGCCGTTACGGCCATCTTGGAGGGCCGCACGCAGACCATGGCCGGTGTGGTGAACGGCGAAATCGTCTTCACCCCACTCGACAAGGTAGTGAAAGGTTGCACCCCCATCCCTCGCGACATGTTGGACATCATTCGGGTGCTTTCCGTGTAAGGGGTTGAGAGATATGAACGCAATGTTCATCTCAATGACCACTTATTCGGTACAAATCGCAGATATATTTCCTTCGTGAAAATCGTCCGATTTTGATTACATTTACCCGAATTTTGCATTGACCTATTTTTTTTTACCCCAAAAAAAATTGCTGTTACACCGTGCAGGCTAAACGCACAAATAGGATTCCAAACAACAGGCAGGGATATTTCGGCTCTGGTTGGACAGCGTTTATGGTGTGCATGGGTATAATTTGCCTAATGGATGGCAGCTTTATGGCTAGTGGCCAAGCGGCCGATTCCGGCAAATCAAACGACTCTATATTAGTAGCCAAGGGCAAGGCAATAGACTCCTTAATAAAAGTATCGCGCACCGCCGCCGAAGACACCAAGAAGGTCAATATATATTACCTGCTTGCCACCAACTATAAGGTTTCCAATCAAGACTCAGGAATATACTTTGGTAGACTCGGCCTTGTACTTGCGGAGAAATTGGATTTCAAACTAGGTCGCGGCCGGATGAACCTGGCAATTGGGTCAAACCTTGCAAATGAGGGCGAACCCCGTCAAGCACAAAGTTATTATCTCAAGTCTCTGGACGACCTACAAGGCAGTAGTTTGGACTTGGCAAAAGTATACAGTAGTCTCGGTGGGGAGTACGCCGCCCTTGGAGAGCCCGATAGCGCCTTAACGGCCCATGCCAAGGCGTTAAGGCTATTTAACGATATTGAAGATACTTTGGCCGCCGCCAAAGAGTATACGGAAATCGGTCAAATCTATTATTCCAAGAGCGATTATGCGCGCGCCATGGACAACTACCTTAATGCGCTTAAGATTTATGAACATCGTCAGAAGTCGGAATACGATATTGCTGTTTTGAGTATGAACATTGGAGCGGTTTGCGCCGATCAATCTAACTTCGTTAAAACCAGAGAGTATTACAAACGGGCTGAAGGCATCTTCGACAAGTTGAGCAAACATGAAAATAAGTACCTCACGCCGTTTGCACAATGTCTCAATAACGAAGCCAATTTTTACAAAAGTCAAAACCGGTACGACAGTGCGCTGCAACTGTTCCAACATTCGCTCGACATATTCACCGAGAGAGATTATCCTATCGGCATTTTTACAGTGAAGTTGAACATCGGCGAAGTATACTTGAAATTGAAGGACTTCAAAAATGCATTGAAATATAACATCGATGCTCTCGAAAATGCAAAGGAAATTGGCGGGAAGGAGAATATGGCTACAGTGCTTGGAAATCTCGGAGAAATCTATTGCGCTATGGCTTTCGATTCGTCGGGCTCCAAATACGGCAATAAGAATGAGAATCTCAAAAAAGGAGTTGAATATCTCAAGAAGTCGATTGCCATGAGCAAGGAGTTGGATATCAAGGAAAATATTGAAGAGTATTCCCTCCAACTTTCAAATGCATGCA
>CAIVHI010000427.1 GCA_903905685.1 uncultured Bacteroidota bacterium
TCGGTCTTCAGCCGCGCGCCCTTGCAGGTGGGACACATGTTTAGCGACATGAATTTCTCGGCCCAACTGCGCACGCCTTCCGATGATGTTTCGTTGAACCAGCGCATCACCATGTTGGCAATACCCTCAAAAGTCTGTTGGTCGCCGCCGTGCTCCCCGAAGTTGGAGTCAGGATTATAAGTCAGTACCCCGTCTTCATTGCCAAACAGCAACAGGTTCATTTGCTGTTGCGGGATTTCGCCCACGGGAATATTCATCGGAATTTTGTGCTTCTTGGCAAATACGGCAATACTCTTGAAAGACCACGCTTCGCGTTCGTTGCCCAAGGGGGCAATACCACCGTCGGTTATGCTTTTGGTAGGGTCGGGCAGTATTTCCTCCATATTGATTTCATAAACCGAGCCCAAGCCGCCACACTTGGGGCAAGCGCCGTATGGGGAGTTGAAGGAGAACGTATTGGGAGAGGGCTCTTCGTAAGAAATGCCCGTGTCGGAGCACATCAGTTGGCGGCTATATGCGGTAACTACATTCGTTTCGGCATCAGCCACCAGCATGAGGCCCTTACCCACTTGCAACGACTTTTGCACGCTTTGGCTGAGTCGTCCGGCTTCTTCGGGCTTCACAATGATACGGTCCACTATGGCTTCCACATCGTGGGTTTTATAGCGGTCCAACTGCATTTTCTCTTTAAGTTCCAATACTTCGCCGTCCACCCTCACCTTTAAATAGCCTTGCTTGCGCAGTTGCTCGAACAATTCGCGGTAGTGGCCCTTTCGGCCCCTTACAAGCGGCGCCAAAAGCAACACCTTCTTGCCCGGGAAGTTTTCGCGAAGGTGGTTCACAATTTCCTCCTCGCTGAACTTGCGCATGAGTTTGCCGGTATTGTACGAATAGGCATCGCCTATACGGGCATAAAGCAACCTTAGAAAGTCGTACACTTCGGTAACCGTGCCGACGGTAGACCTTGGATTTCGGTTGGTTGTTTTCTGCTCTATCGAGATGACAGGCGATAGTCCGGATATCTTATCGGCATCGGGGCGTTCCAAGTCGCCCATAAACTGGCGGGCATAGGCCGAAAAACTCTCCATATATCGGCGTCGGCCTTCGGCAAAAATGGTGTCGAAAGCTAACGACGACTTACCGCTACCACTAATGCCTGTAATTACAACTAGTTTGTTCTTAGGTATTTGAACATCAATATTTTTTAGATTGTGTACCCGTGCACCGGAAACTTCGATGAAGTTTCCGCGATGGCCGCCAACGGCTCCGGTTTCCAACATGGTAGAGGATTGAAGTGGTTTGATGGTGCGAAAATAAGTCAAAAAATACTGTTGGACCGAGCTACATCATGGATGGGCTAGGTATCATAGCTTCATTTTTGTCGCTAATTATTGCCCGCACTTAAAAAGATGCTGAGGAAGATGCTCCTCATACACGAATTTGTTTAGTACCGACATGCTTTTAGCGTTTTGTGCATAATATCAAATTTTATTTGTGATTTGCATCTTTTGTTAATAAGTTTGTGGACTTTTTATTTTCGACGCGCCCTTGTCTAAGGAGGGTTGTGTATTGTGTATCGTGTTTGAATTTTTTTTGAAAATTAGATTTGTATGACGCAAAAATTACGACTTTTTGTCTTGGTTGTCAGCCTGTTACTGCCTTTTGCAGCGGGTGCGCAGCTTACCGCGAAATTCGGTGCATCCCGGCGTGCCGGCTGTATTTCACTCGGTGTTCCTATCTCAGACTCTACCAACTACACCTTGGGGTCGGGTCACGGATACAAGTGTACTTACGTGTTCTACAGGGATTCGGCTTCCATCATTCTTGACTCTTCGGTAGTTTATTCAAGTACCATCGTTCCATATTCGCCCATCGTCAACTTGACGACTGCGGGTAAGTATACGGTTAAGGAAACCGTCATCGATACAATCGCCGGCGATACATCGGTTTATAAACTCACCGACTATGTTTATGCATCCAATCCGCTGAACATCAGTTTCTCTACCAAACATCCGGCTGCCGACACCGGCTATCAATGTGTCGGTAAGACGGTTACGTTCGTCAATACGTCCGATTCCGTTGCGGGTTGCTCCGCGTCCTACAAATGGCACATCAATGGTCCGTCCTTCGATACCACCATTAACAATGCCAATAGGTCTGATACTTTCAATATTACGTTCAATAAGTACGGGAGGTTCGACGTTTCCCTAGTGGTAAATTCATGTGCGTTTACTTGTAATGGCTATACCACTTCGGTTGGCTACATCAAGATAGATTCATTCCCTGTTGCCTGTTTTTCAACAATCGACACCACTCCCTGCAGTGTTCCCGTAGCAGTTCCTTTCTTAAATTGTTCATCAGGAGCGGGCAGCTATTTCTGGAGATTTGGTGACGGAGCAACATCGACATCAGCCAATCCGATTCACACCTACAACGTAAGTGGCAATTACACGGATACAATGATTGCCTATTCCAATTTTGCGCATTGCGCCACAACATTGGTAAAAAACAATTTCATCCGCATTGGCAACAAAAATTTCGGCTTCGTCATGTCGGGCACAACCGGCGGACTGCCCAAAAACGTATTCTGTCAAGGCGACTCGGTAATTCTAAAAGACACCACAACCTTAGCTGCCAAGCACTTTGCTTGGTACGACAATGTGGGAAACAGTAGGACTGTTAACCCCACGTCTCTCATTTACACCACTCCTGGGATTTACTCAATTACGGATTCCGTTTACACTACAACCGGGTGTTTTGGTACAGCTACCAAGACGCTTACCATTAACGGACTTCCTGTGGTTACCTCGGTTAATACGGGCCCCAATAGCTTGTTAACTTCCGATTCCAACGTGATCTACCATTGCTCGGTTCCGTTCTATGTGAAATATGATGCATCGGTTGCAGGTGGAATGCCTCCGTTCTCCTACAAATGGTGGTTTGGCGACAGCCATGCGGGGCCCGACAGTTCTACGCTGGCCAATCCGGTCCACATTTTCACGGTGGCCCCATTTTCCGGTACCTATGGAGACACGGTAATCGTAACTGATGCCAATGGCTGCTCGTCCGGAATATTTTTCGATACAAGTATCCATATTCGTCCGCCCGTATTGAACATCAACTTGACTTTTGACTCGGGTTGTACGCCCTTCCCTTTTATCTATACAACTACAATTGCCAATGTAGGTTTGGATTCCATACCGTTCACAGTAGATTCCATCACATTTAGCAATTCTGCGGGTTATTTGATGTCGGACATGACTGGAGCAAGAACGGGGATTGATACGATTCGCACCGGGGATTATCATACCACCGCTACTTTCCATTACCATTTGCCTGCATATTTAGGTGGGTGCGGGTATGATACCTCGATTTCGGTCCACGTTGGCGCCATTCATCCCGATTTGACCCATATTACTTTCGATACCTTGGTTTGTCCAAACGTGAAGGCAAATTTTAGGGCGGATTCATCACTTTGCCCTACTTGTACCTATGCGTGGAATTTTGGTGCGGCGGGAACCGGATACAAACAAATTTACGATACGGCTGTGGCTTTCCCAACGCCCGGCTATAAGCGCATTATTGTAATTGGTAGCCTCTTGGGCTGTTCCGATACTCTGAAAACCCATGATACCGTACACGTATTGCCGCCGGCTATGGCGCTGGTGGGTGCCGTACAACCGGTCTGCTACCCAGCCGATTCGCTTCACGATTTTGCCTTTACCGCAAGTTTGGTGACGGTTCCGGGTGCGCACGTGTTCTACCGTTGGGATTGGGGTGATGGCCTGACCTCCGCATCAGATACTTTCCGTATCATGAGGCATAACTTCCCTGATTATGACATGGTTTGGAATGTTACGGTGTATGACAGCGTCAGCACGACGGGATGTACCAATATTGATACCATTAAGGTCAACTCGTTTGCATTTGTGGATTCGTTCTATGCTAAAGACACATCAGAATGTTTCGGTACGCCGCACATGTTCTATGGCCCATTGCCTCCATATGGTACCAACCTCCATTATGCCCGTTATGTGTGGCATTGGGGAGATGGCGTGGCCGATACGTCCATGTCTACCGCCCTTAACAGTATTTCGCATACCTATGCTACTCCCGGTAATTATCGCGACACGCTGATCATCAAAAACATGTATGGTTGCTTCGATACCATTTATGCTGCTAAGAACAATCTCTATACGATGAATCCCCACAACTACATTCATGTTGGTGGACCGATTCGTAACGCGTCGGCGACGCCTTTGGCAGGTTGTGCACCCGATTCGGTGGTATTCCACGATGCTACGGTCGATTCGTTTCCGTTGACGAAAAGGTTTTGGATTTTCAATGCTCCCCCTGTA
Organism: uncultured Bacteroidota bacterium; assembly: GCA_903905685.1. Lineage (GTDB taxonomy): Bacteria > Bacteroidota > Bacteroidia > Chitinophagales > Chitinophagaceae > CAIYTT01. The sequence goes on from CAIVHI010000427.1 coordinate 4,359, forward strand.
GTCAGTGGAACGGGCGTACCTTCCACCGGCCAAATTAGAGTTTATGGTACCGATACATCGCTTGTGTTCCCTGAAGGTATATATAATGTCGTATTAATTGATTCCGATGTGTTGGGTTGCTCTATGAAAGACACCTTGCCTGTAGCTTCCCAACGCGTACATGCCTATTTTAGTTCTCCCGATGTTTGGGTTTCCGGCTGTATCGGCCACCCTTATAACTTCACTGATACCAATAGCAGTTGCACTTACGCTTGGAGTTTTGGCGATGGTACAACCGGAACCGGACAAAGCCCTGTGCATGCGTATACCAACACCGGTACTTATACGGTTAAGGTAATCGTGACATCGGCCGTGGGTGGTGCTATTGCTGTGGGTTGCGTGGATTCTATGATAGACTCGAATTATGTGTCCGTTCAGCCGATGAATGTCGGGTTCTCCCTCAGCGATTCCTTCTCAGATTGCCCTCCGTTGTTCGTTGTGGGTAGCAATACTACAATACCCCCACCCGGAGGTTATCACTTTGAATGGAGATTGTTCCCGCCACTTCCTGGAGGAGCGTTGATAGATACCTCCGCTTATCCCGACAATCTCTATACTACCATCAATACATCAGGTACCACATCTACCGTTATGCTCATCGTATCCAATCCGATTGGTTGCCGCGATACGGCTACCAACATTGTTCAAATCAATGGCCCGGCGGGTAAGA
>CAIVHI010000428.1 GCA_903905685.1 uncultured Bacteroidota bacterium
ATTTTAAAGGGAGCCGATGCCTTGGACCTCATCCAACGCGTTACTTCCAACGATGCTTCCAAACTCGCGAACGGTCAAGCACAATATTCCTGCCTGCCCAACAACGATGGCGGCATTGTGGACGACTTGCTGGTGTATTGTGTAGAACAAAACGCCACTTACATGCTGGTGGTGAATGCTTCGAACATAGAAAAAGACTGGAATTGGATATCGGCCCACAATACAAAAGGCGTTCACATGGAGAATATCTCCGAAAGGACCGCTTTGCTGGCCGTTCAAGGCCCCAATGCCACGGCCTGCCTCCAGCAGCTTACGGACATGGATATTACGAACCTTAAATACTACACCTTCGCGAAGGGCACATTTGCAGGCATTGAAAATGTGATTGTCAGTGCAACCGGCTATACGGGTGCAGGAGGCGTGGAAATCTACTTTGAAGACAAGGGCGATGATGCCGACAAAATGTGGAGTGCCATTTTTGGCGCAGGTGCAAGCATCGGCATGAAGCCCATCGGCTTGGCCGCACGCGACACGCTACGCCTCGAAAAAGGTTTCTGCCTTTACGGCAACGATATTGACGACACCACAAGCCCAATTGAAGCCGGTTTGGGCTGGATTACGAAATTCGCCAAGGATTTCACGAACCGTGCCCATATTGAAGGCCAAAAGAAAAACGGCGTTGCGAAAAAACTGGTAGGCTTTGAAATGGTGGATCGCGGCATTCCGCGCCACGGCCATGTGCTACAAAATGCAGCAGGCGAAGCCATTGGCGTAGTAACGTCAGGCACACAGTCTCCCACCCTCGGCAAGGCCATAGGCTTGGGCTATGTTACTTCGGAAAACGCGGCAGTAGGCACTGAAATTTTTGTTTCGATCCGCGATAAAGCCATCAAGGCCGTTGTGGTGAAGATTCCCTTTGTAGCTTAAAAAAAGTATTCCCAACAATCCTTAAGGGCACGCGGTTCAACACTGCGCGCCCTTTTGCCGTTTATGGAGCGAAAATGTAGCTACTAGTGGTATCGGGAAAATTGAAATAGCGGTTTTTCGGGAATTCGCTGTATGGATATAGATACCAATTTACATACAGGCCGTGGTTCTCTGCCCGCAACCAGCCCATTTTATTCGGTGACTGGTCTACTAGGAGCGATGCAACCGTATCGCGTTCGGCACTGGAAAGCAGCCAAAACTCGTAGGGTGTGCCCCAAACCATCATCAAGATATCCTTTCTGCCTCGGTCGGCCCCCAATACCGCTTTCTTTCCCCAATAACTGTTCATAGCCTGCCGCTCCCACGCCAACCGTGCGGTATACGGTGCGTGGTTACCATAAATACGGATGCAGCCTGTAAGAACGATTGCAGCCACCAGCGCAACCCCGACACTGCGCTTTGGCAGCTTGGGCAATACATCGGTCACAAAGGGGATACCAAGAAATAACCCCAAAGGGAGATAGAGGTTTTCAAGATAGAAATGTGGTGTATTGGCATCGGGATAGGAGGTATTGGTGAGGAAAAGGTAGCCGATGCAAGTGGCAGCTATAAAAGCAGTCTTCAGGTATTGGCCTGAACGGAGGCAGAATGCCACATCGATGATGAACACCAGCGGCACCCAACAATAGCGGCCGAGGCACGATCCAAAGAAATAGCGGTTGGTATAGGTATCGAAGTAGTGCGGAAACAAGGTTACGAAGTTTTTAAGCCCCCCTAACGAATGGGTTTCATAGGCGGTGCGCAAAAAAACGGATTTGAATGCCACAACCGCGACGAACGCAATGGCAGCATAAGCCCATTGGGTTTTCAGGCTGCGAGTAGGTTTGGATACCAACACATATCCCCAACAATATGCCATTGCGAAAAGCATCAAGGGATGGATGAATGCCATAAATCCCGACATGGCGATAACGCATATTGTAAGTATCGAATCCCTACCCCGCTGAGAGTCTACTCTATCCAATCTATTGAATATCAAACTATACATCAATATCATCAGACACATTCCTTGAGGTAATTGGGAAGGAGTGTAATAGAACGTATCGGTAACGAAAAGAACGTTGACCAACAATATGGCCAGTGCAAACCGGTACCTACCCAAACCAAATCCGACCAAGAGGTACAGTACCAAGAAATAGAGCACAAAACCCATCGAATAAAGCTTCATGACAGTAGATAACGGCAACTGCAGCCGAGAACCCATTAGCGGTAGGAATTGTACAACGGCATCGCCAAAACGGTGAAACTCTATGGAAAACGAGTTTTCCTTCAGCATATGGAAAAGTGCGTAGGCGGCATCCAAAAATACGGTTCGCTCTTCGTAAAAAGCCAATGCCCCCCACAAGGCCGCAACATAGAACACTAACCCAATGGCAAACAGCGGTTTGTATAATTTTTCGTCCATGATAGAACTTTATCCGGGTACAGTGCCCCTTTCGGCAGCCTCTTTTGGCCAATCATTAGTAACCACTTGGTTAAAGCGGCGGGCAAAAAAAGCCAAAGTTTTTCTTTCTTTGCACTACTTTTAACGACAACGTAAAAACATGCTTCCAAAGTATAACCGAATTTTATTGAAATTGTCAGGCGAGTCCTTGATGGGCGACCGCAACTACGGCATCGCCCCCAATATGCTGGAGCAATATGCGAAGGAAATCAAAGCCATCACCCACCTCGGCGTGCAAGTAGCCGTAGTTATCGGGGGTGGCAATATTTATCGCGGCATGAATGAGGCCGAGACCGGCATTGAGCGGGCACAAGGCGACTACATGGGCATGTTGGCCACCGTCATCAACGGCATGGCGTTGCAAGCTGCGTTGGAGAAAGAAGGGGTGAATACAAGGCTGCAAAGCGCTATCAAGATGGAGCAGGTGGCCGAGCCCTACATCCGCAGGAAAGCCATTCGCCACTTGGAAAAAGGCCGTGTGGTCATTTTCGGTGCGGGCACCGGCAATCCCTAATTCACGACCGATACGGCTGGTTCGCTGCGCGCCATAGAAATCAATGCCGAAGTGATTTTGAAGGGTACACGTGTGGACGGCATCTACTCTGCCGACCCTGAAAAAGTTCCAGATGCCGAGCGTTACGAAACCATTTCGTTTGATGAAGTCATTTCCAAGAATTTGAAAGTCATGGACATGACCGCGTTCACCCTTTGCCGCGAGAACAACCTACCCATCATCGTATTCGACATGAACCGCGAAGGCAATCTTTTGAATGTGGTGTCGGGAAAATCGGTTGGTACGCTGGTTAATTAAGCCATCATCGGCTTATTGATGCTTTCGGCCACAATCCGTGCGCTACTCCAAGCGTGCTGAAAGTTGTAGCCTCCCGTCACTCCGTCCACATCCATTACCTCCCCTGCAAAGTAAAGTCCCGCTACGATTTTACTTTGCAGGGTATTTACTTCAATCTCCTGGAGGGCTACTCCGCCGCAGGTCACAAACTCTTCCTTAAAAGTGGTTTTCCCGGCCACAGCATATTCATCGGCTACGAGGCTTGATACCAATGCTTGGGTTTGCTTAGACGTCAGCCCGCCCCAATTTATTGCCTCACCGATGCCGGCCCGCTGCAAAAAGAAATCCCAAAGCCGCTTGGGCAGCCCTACAGGGTTTTTCCCGGCCACCGTTTTACCCCCCGATGTCTGCCTGAGGTCTGAGAACAGTCCAGTTATAGCTTCTCGCGTTTCATCGCCCAACCAATTTACCGAAATTGTGAATCGGTAGTTTTTTTCGGCAAAGTGACGGGCACCAATGGCCGAGCACTTCAAAACCGCAGGCCCACTCAACCCCCAATGGGTGATGAGCAACGGACCTTCGGCACTCATTTTGGTGCCCGGCACCTTGACTGTAGCCACAGGGACGCTGATGCCCATAAGTGCAGTTATCGGGTTTTTCGGAAGGTTGAACGTAAAGAGGGATGGAACCGGAGTCTCGATGGTGTGCCCCAAATCGGAGAGCCAACTGTAGTGGCGAATGTCGCCGAGACCTCCTGTGGCAACCACCACTACGTCTGCCGCTTCGGCCTGCCCGTCGGCAAAGTTCAATGTAAAACCGGATTCGTTTTTGCTCGCCGTCAGCAGGTTTTTTCCATAACGGACTTCTACCCCCAGATTCATCATTTCTTTCCAAATACAGTCTATAACAGATTGAGAATCATCAGTAATTGGAAACATTCTTCCGTCGTCTTCCACCTTCAATTGCAAGCCGCGGGCGGCAAACCAAGCCTCCGTATCCTCGGGACCGAAGCGATAGAGGATACGTTTTAGGAGCTGGCGGCCGCGTGGATAGTTGAGGCTCATGTTGGCAACGTCGGTAAGTTGATGGGTGACATTGCACCGCCCCCCACCCGATACCTTCACCTTTTGTAGCGGGCGCATGCCCTTTTCATAAATCGTGACGGTGTTGCCGGTGGCAGCATCAATGTTGGCGGCCGCAAAGCACCCCGCCGCTCCTGCCCCAATGATGGCTATCTTCATGTATCGTAGTATTTCTGTTCGGGAATAATTCAACCTCCAATGGCGGCCATAGACTCATGCACTCCTTGCCGGCCATAGCTTTGTTCCTCGGCCTCTCGGCCATCGACAAAACGGCCCCCAAGTTTTTCCCGGATTGCGTTTTCGAGTGTGGCGTTTCCCGTTCTTATCATGTCTCGAACGTTCAGTACGCCATTGTCATACAGGCACGTCTTCAAAACCCCTTGGGGCGTTATCCTGATTCTATTGCAGGTGCCGCAGAAGCTGCGCGAATAGGCTGCAATCACACCTACACGACCCTTATGGCCGGGAATGGCGAAATTCATGGATGTTGCGTAAGGTTCTTCGGGCAGCCGATGCATTTCCGGGTAGGCCGATTGCAGGTGTTGGACGATGTCTTGATAACTCCAATGACCGCCGGCGTGGCCCTCAGCGGAGCCGTTGAAAGGCATTTCCTCGATGTAACGCACATCGATGTCCAGATCCTTGGTCAATGCGGCGAGCGGCCCTATGTCTTGGGTGTTTTTACCTGCCATAACCACACAGTTGATTTTTACCCTGATACCATGAAACAACAATTGGTCCAGTGTTTGGAGCACTGCGGGAAGTTCATCGCGGCGGGTAATCGCAAAAAACCGGGTACGGTCCAACGTATCTAGGCTGAGGTTTACGGTTTGGATGCCCAATTGTCGAAATTCGGGCACTATTGGGGCGGTAAGTACACCATTGGTAGTGAGGGTAAGCGTCCTCAATCCGTCCAGCTTGGAAAGGTCATAAAGGAATTCCACCGTGCCCTTCCTCACGAACGGTTCGCCTCCCGTTATCCTTATTTTTTCGATACCCATGCCAACCAACAACTTGGAAACCGCCAGCATCTCGGGAAACGTCAGCAAATCTTCACGGGCAATCCAGTCGATACCTTCCTCAGGCATACAGTAAAGGCACCGCAAATTGCAGCGGTCGGTTACCGCCAACCGCAGGTAATTGATGGTTCTACCATGATTATCAACCAAAAAGCCGTGTTTGTCCAAATTCAGTCCTTTATCCGGTCACTAGCCGGATGCACAAAATTAAGTCAATGAAACGTACCCCATCTAAAGCGTTTAATAATGGAGCAAATAAACGTTTTTGGCCAACGAGAGGATCAAGGCAATTTGCATTGTGCCTTACTTCTCCCCTGCTGAAGTTGCACATTTGGAGGCACTCCTGCCGTCACCCTTTTTTGTCACAAGCATCTTGAAGCAAATTAAACAGTACCCGTGAATTGCTTTGGAAATCGCCCCACTTGGTGACGATGAACTCTCGGGCATTGTTGCCCAAGGTAGCGCGCAGCGATGCGTTGGTTAAGAGTTCCAGCAATTCCTTTTCAATCAAATCGGGCCTTTTGGGGGGCACAAGGAGCCCATTGAATCCCGACTCCACGAGCTCCGGATGACCGCAAACGTCCGTGGTCAATACGGGAAGTCCTGATGACATGGCTTCAACAACGGCATTGGCTATCCCCTCCCAGTGGGAGGGCAGGCAAAAAATGTCGGCAGCGTTATACACTTTCGACGCCTCAGATGGCTTTACTTCATGGAGATTGATAAAAAAGTCCTTCAGTCCCCGCTTTTCGGCTTCTACGTCGAGGTCGAAATCAGGTGGTCCGGCGTGAACACCAGCCAACACGAACCCTTGAAACACGTTTTTGATTCTTGCCAATGCGTCCATCAAATCCAGCCACCCCTTTCGGGCAATGGCCGTACCAACGGTCAATATGACGAGGCGGTCAGTTGGGAGGCCGAATTGACTCCTATAGTTTGATTTCTCGTCGACAGATGAAGGCTTGAAGTACCAATGGTCTACGCCGCGGTGAACGACTTTGAATTCAACAGGTTTATCAAGAAACTTATTGGCCTCAACTCCTAAAAAACCTGCTACGCCCATCCTTAAGCTGGCACGTTGTAGTGTGGTAACGAGTTTTGCCTTATTCTGCGCGTTTTCGTTTGGCCAAATCAACACATCGTCGCCAATGGCCATTATTGCTGTTTTTACCCCCAATAGCTCCGCTGCATTGATGACCATGCCCGATTCCGGCAACCACTGACTGTAAAAAATATCGTTCGCAGGGTCTAAGACGAGCTTTTGCTCCGAAAAAAACTTTACAACACAGTCCCGATAGCGGTCGGCATAGGGCTTGTTGAATAAGCGGGAAGGTTTTAGGTTGGCAACGCGGGGATGATGAACGGTAATGCCGTCATATTGCCGCACTTCGGGTATGTTTTTATCGGCAATGGCTTTCCACTGCGCATGCAAATTGGAAAACGGCTTTAAGGGTGCCCAATTTACCGGAATGATTACCTGCACGTTGGCACCGCATTTTTGGAGGCCTTTCAATTGCCTATGCACAAAAATGCCTTTCCATTGCTCTCCTTTCGCCTCGGATGGGTAGAAGGAAGGGAATACCCAAATGTTCATGCCCTTGCTTTTAACCATTGAATAAATTGGGCGATGCCATCGCGAATATCTGTAGACGGTTCATAGCCCAGCAGGCGGGTGCTTTTTTCTATGTTCGACCATGTATAAGGCACATCACCCTGTTGTTCGGGCTGGAATTCGATATCCGCCTTATTCCCCACCAAATCTTCAATAATATGCACGAGCTCCAAAAGGCTAACCGTATGGGTATTACCTATATTAAAAATTTCAAAATTGGCATTGTCGAAGTGCAACGCGCCAATTATGCCTTTAACTACATCTCCTACAAATGTATAATCCCTGAATGTGCTACCGGTACCGAACAGCGTCACCTTGTCGCCATTTAGAATGGCTTTGACAAACTTGTTGATGGCCAAATCGGGACGTTGCCTTGGGCCGATGACCGTAAAAAAGCGGAGCGCCACTATCTTGACGCCGAAGTAGTTGTGATACAGCTCACAGAGTTTCTCGCCAGATTGTTTCGAGAAGGCATAAACGCTTATGGGCTGAAGGTCTTTATCATCGGTTGACCACGGGAGGTTTTTGTTGACCCCGTATACACTGCTCGACGAAGCAAAAACCACCTTGGGGATTTTACGTGTCTTGGCAAATTCCAACACATGGTTTGTACCTATGATATTCGCCATGTTGTAAGCCAACGGCTGCTGCATAGACGGGCGAACCCCTGCCTTTGCAGCCATGTGTATTACGGCATCGATTCCCGATTCGGAAAAGCCGGCCCAAAAGGCCGCATCACAAATGTCGTTTTCATAAAATGAAAATCTTTCATTTTTCTTTGACGTTTCCAGATTGGCCTCCTTAAGGGAACGGTCGTAAAATGGGTCGAAATTGTCGACTCCTACCACTGTATGCCCCTCTTCCAACAACTTTTCAGACAAATGGCTGCCAATGAATCCTGCGGCACCCGTCACTAAAATTTTCATTCGTTCAGTATAAATTAGAATTGCCCTTCGAAGTAGTTACTCAGGCAAATTAACGCAAAAACATCTGAATGATTGGTATCACCAGGGGTATGTGCAATATTATTTATGCGTGGCGTATTTAGAAAACCCAACTTTTGTAGCGGTTCAAGCTTGTCTTGCGCAAATTTTTTGGTCTCGGGGTCTTCTTTCAACCACTTTCGTAGCGGCGAATTAAATCCCGTCTTTTCACGATAGGCCAACGCATCGCCCAACTTGGACGCGAGGATTTTGCGCAAAGGCATTTTACCGAACTTCTCGCTTTTCTTCAAATTCGAAGGAATGGAAAACGCCAGTTCAACAATGCGGTGGTCTAAAAACGGAACACGGCCTTCAATGCCGTTTATCATGGTCA
>CAIVHI010000429.1 GCA_903905685.1 uncultured Bacteroidota bacterium
GGTAAATGCTGCGGTACGCATATCCACTTTCTTGTCGAGGCTCAAATAGGCTTCTCGAATTTCGTGGTATGCGGTAATCATGGTGTCTTCCAAGCCGGAGTAAACCAAATCAACTTCATCGGGACCATGGAGCAACACTTTGCGCTCCCTTTCAGTCACTTTCTTACCGGTAAGGTCTTCCACGGTATGGAGGATGGAACCATATTGGTTTTCAGCAAAACGCTTGTCCATACGGCCAAAACGAACGTGGCTCAGGTTTTTCAACCATTCGAAGTAAGAAACGGTAACACCGCCTGCATTCAGGTACATGTCGGGGATAACGATTACACCCTTTTGTGCCAAAATTTCGTCTGCTTCGGGAGTCAATGGTCCGTTAGCACCTTCACCAATGATTTTTGCTTGAATTTTGCCGGCGTTGGATGCATTGATGACGTTCTCAAGCGCTGCAGGAATCAGGATGTCGCAAGGCATTTCGAGGGTCACTTTGCTATCGGCTATGTCTTTGGCGCCTGGGAAGCCGAGGATGGAGCCTGTAGCTTTACGGTGTTCCACCACGTCGTTGACGTTGAGGCCGTTTTCGTTGTAGATACCACCTTCGTATTCTGCCAAGCCAACGATGATTGCACCGTTCTCTTGGAAGAATTTGGCTGCATGGTAGCCCACGTTGCCCAAGCCCTGAACAATCACCTTCTTGCCTTCGATGCCGGGAGTGAGGCCGATTGCGGCCATGTCTTCAGCCATGTTGCAATGTTCGCGAACACCATAGAAGATACCCAAACCGGTGGCTTCGGTACGGCCGCGCACACCGCCTTGCGATACCGGCTTGCCGGTAATGCAAGCCAATGCATCTACTTCTCCGGGCTTCATAGACATATAGGTATCTGCAATCCAGCTCATTTCGCGAGAACCCGTGCCGTAATCGGGTGCGGGAACATCGATGCCGGGACCGATAAAGTTTTTCTTGATCAGTTCGGAAGCATAACGGCGAGTGATTTTTTCCAGTTCGATCGTGGTATACTTCTTGGGGTTGATGCGGATACCGCCTTTGGCACCGCCGAACGGTACACTCACCAAAGCACATTTGTAAGTCATCAGCGAAGCCAATGCCATTACCTCGTCTTGGTTTACATCCATGCTGTAGCGGATACCGCCTTTGCAGGGCAAACGGTGATGCGAATGCTGCACACGATAGGCTTCAATCACTTCGATCTGGTCGCCAATGCGCACCGGGAAACGCATGCTGTACACGGAGTTGCAGGCTTTGATTTGTTGTAGAATCCCCGGTTCGAAGCGCGTGTATTGGGATGCTTTGTCAAAGTTCCGCTCTACGCCCTGGAAGAAACTGTAGTGCGCAGGAGCCTGTTTCGTTGTTGTTTCCACAATAATTTTTTTTGTTTTGTGAATAATTGAGTGTTAATTTTTCCGTTCGAGTTTTGAGACTTTTCGATCCAAATAGACCAAATACCCAAAAATTCCTGCAAATATAGTCGCTAAAACTACAACTACAACGTATATTTTGCCAGACGAACGCATACCGTCGGCCATTTCCGTTTGCGCGAATACGCTATTGGAAGTGAATAAAGTCAAGGCCGAAACGGCCGAAATGAGTTTTTTCATGGTCTTTCGTTTCGAGTTTTATAGAGGGTCAGATGCTATTTTGAATTCAAGCAGCCCGATTCGGGCTTTTACGGTGCTTATCCAAAATCCTAGCAGAATCCAACCTATCACTGCCGGATAAAACACCATACGCATGTCGCTATCCAAATCATACTTGGCAAAGGCCGGATTGCCACCGTTGCCCGGATGCAGGGAATCTACCATACGGGGCAACACGAAAATGAGCGGAATCATCATGGCGAATGCGAAAATGTTGTAGACGGCACTGATCAGGGCGCGTTTTTCATCGTCCTTAATACCCGACCGCAATATGAGGTAGGCAAAATAGATGAGCATACTCATGGCAGTGCCCAATTGCTTGGGGTCGTTGCTCCAAAAGGAACCCCAAGTATATTTGGCCCATTCCATGCCGGTAGCCATGCCGAGGATGCTGAACAGGATTCCGACATTCGTAAATTCGAGAGCACGGATGTCGTCTTCCAAATTGTTTGTTCGGAGGTACTTGATGGAATACCCGAATGCCGTGGCAAACAAAGTGAGCATGGTGAACCACATCGGTACGTGAAAATAGAGGTTCCTTATGGTTTCGTTCAGAATGTCGAGTCGAGGCACGGGCATCAGGAAGCCGCCTACAACTGTGTACATCAACAACAC
>CAIVHI010000430.1 GCA_903905685.1 uncultured Bacteroidota bacterium
CAACATCAAATTCGGCCGAGACGATGCCACGCCCGAAGAAGTGGTGGAGGCCGCCCGCCTTGCCGACCTCGACAAAGACATCATGGCACTGCCCAAGGGCTACGATACGGTCATTGGAGAGCGCGGCGTGATGCTCTCCGGCGGACAAAAGCAGCGCATGGTATTGGCACGGGCCTTGCTTAAGGGAGGCAAGGTGTTGCTTCTCGATGAATGCCTATCTGCTGTTGATACCCGCACCGAGAAAACCATCCTCACCAACCTTCGCGACTATCTGGCAGACCGAACTACCATCGTCATCACCCACCGCATTTTTACGGAGTGGACGTTTGACCAAATCATCGTGTTGGAGGATGGAAGGATAGGCGAACAAGGTACCCACGATGAACTCATGGCGTTGAACGGCCGCTACGCGAAACTATATCTGCACCAGACATCAACGGATTGATAATCGAGTGGTTGAGGTTAATTGCCTATGGCTTTCCATCCACCACAATCACAATCTCGCCCTTCGGCGGCGTTTTCTCGTAGTGCTCGGCAAGCGCAGGTAGTGGGGCGGTGCGTGTTTCTTCAAACATCTTGGTGAGCTCGCGGCACACGGCACCTTGGCGGTCTTCGCCCAAGTATTGCGACAGCTCGCGCAGAGTCTTTACCAGTCGATGTGGCGACTCATACAGGATGATGGTGCGTTCTTCTTCCGCCAGCTTTTTGAACATAGTTTGCCGTCCCTTTTTCAGCGGCAGGAAACCTTCGAAACAAAACCGCGTGGCCGGCAGCCCCGACTGCACCAAGGCCGGTACGAATGCCGTTGCGCCCGGCAGGCAGGTGATGGCGATGTCGTTCTTGCGGCACTCGCGCACCAGCAGGAAGCCGGGGTCGGATATGCCTGGCGTACCGGCATCGGTGAGGAGGGCAAACGTCCTTCCAGCCTGCAATTGCTCAATCAGGTGCGCCAGCACCCGGTGTTCGTTGTGCTGGTGGAACGGCGTGAGTGGCTTGTGGATTTGGTAATGCCTGAGTAATACCGAACTGGTGCGGGTATCCTCACACAAGATGACATCGGCCTGTTGCAACACTGCAACGGCACGATAAGTCATGTCACCTAGGTTGCCGATAGGTGTCGGAATGAGGAATAGCGGCATGGCGGGGTTGGGAGTAGGGTTTAGTTCAATGCTTCAATGGTGAATTCGAACGACTCCATCACTTGGTTGGCCAATAGTTTTTTGCACGCTTCGTGGGTCATCTGGTGTGCTTGGTCGGCCGATGTTGCTTCCAGTATAACGTTGATGTGCTTGCCGATACGCACGTCCTGCACACCGGTAAGGCCCAGATTGTGGAGACTGCCGGTCACTGCCTTGCCCTGCGGGTCAAGCAGTTCTTTCAACGGCATGATGTTGATGGATGCTTTGAATTTCATAAAGTTGGAAGTTTTAAGTGGTTGGCACCGCATCGTCCTCAGTGGGCGAGCGGTAAATGATGGATAGAACGACGTATTCCGCAAAAACGATTGGCGCGGCCAAGATGCCGAACAGGAAACCTACTGCCATTGCCGTAACGATAATGGTGATTTGCGGCCACATGGTGCGCAGGCTCTTTTTGGCCGGCAGTAGCTTGATGAACCGTATTTTGGAAACCATGAGCCAGCAAAGCAAAGTAATTACCAAATAGATGGCCCACTTGTTCTTGAACAATTCTCCCGCCTTAGGGTTGAGCCAAATGATGAGCGGAAAGGTGGCCACCAGCAACCCCACCGCAGGGGTGGGCATACCTATGAAGTGGTTCTTTTGGGTGTCTGCGGTGATGTTGAATTTGGCCAGGCGCAAGGCAGCAAAACAGGCCAGCAGGAAGGCAGGAGCCATGGCGATTAATCCTACATCAAAAGCATTCTTTTCACCCATCTGTGCGTCCCAAAGCAATTGGAACATGATCATGGACGGAGCCACGCCGAAGGTCACCACATCGGCCAATGAATCCAAGTCTTTGCCAATAGGCGAAAACACCTTGAGGGCACGCGCCGTAAAGCCGTCAAGCAAGTCGCACACGGCCCCAAGAACTATGAAGATGCCGGCAAAATACAACTGGCGCACCCCGTAAACCCATTCGTAGGAAGGTGGCCCGTAGGCATTGATTTTGAATGTGTAGTAGGGTAGCGCAGTCAGGCTGTAGGCTATGGCCATGCAGCCACAGAACAGGTTTCCTAACGTTAGCAGGTTGGGCAAATGCTTCATTCGGAATCAAAAGTAGCTACAAATCGACAACCGTACAATCTTCGAGCGTTCGAAAATGGTTACGGTGTCGATTTGCGGTAAATAATCAAATGTCATTTTTTTGCAGCTGCCCATTTGGCGAGCTTCTCATGCAGTATGCCCAAGGGTACGCAACCATCCTTCAGCACCTCGGTATGGAACGATGCGATGTCGAATTTGGCACCCATCTCGTCGGTATATTTCTTGCGTTCGGAGAGTATGGTCATCTGGCCTATTTTGTATGATAGTGCTTGGCCGGGAATGGCCATGTAGCGTTCCACCTCTGCCACCGCATCATGTTCCGAAATCAATTGGTGGTCCATCATGTATTTGATGGCCTGCTCGCGCGTCATGCCCTTGTGGTGCATACCCACGTCTACCACCAGCCTGATGGCGCGTAAAATGCCGTCGCTGAGGTGGCCGAAGTATTGGTATGGGTCGTCATAAACGCCCAACTCCGTGCCCAAGGTTTCGCAGTAGTGGGCCCAGCCTTCGCCGTAAGCGCCATACCACAAAAACTTGCGGAATTCCGGCAGGTTTTTGTTTTCCTGTTGCAGCGATATTTGGTAGTGATGGCCGGGAATAGCTTCGTGCAGGAATAGGGTAGTCATACCCACGGCATTATACTTGGTGGCATCCAAAATAGGCACGTAGAAGATGCCCGGACGGGTGCCGTCGGCAGACCCTTGGTTGTATTCTGCACTGGCAGATGCCGCACGGAAGGCTTCGGTTTGGCGAATGGTGAATGCGGTCTTGGGAGTATCGGCAAACAGGCGTTTCAACTGGGGGTCTTCATGCCGCTTTATGGCCCAAAAACTGTCTATGACTTCCTTGGGCGTCTTGAACGGGCAGAAACGTTTGTCCTTGTCCAAGTACTTGAAGAATGCCTGCAAATCGCCCTTGAAGCCGGTTTTATCCTTGATTTTATTCATTTCCCCTTCAATCCGCGCCACTTCGGCCAGCCCCAGGTTGTAGATGCTGTCGGGCTGGAGGGCGGTGGTGGTCCAATAGCGGATGCAATAGTCATAGTATTCTTTGCCCTGGGGGATGTCGGAAATACCTGTGCTCTTGCGGGCCTTCGGGAGGTATTCCTGCTCCATAAATGCCGCCAACTTTTTGTAGTTGGGGTTCACGATTTGTTCGATTGCAGCCACATAGGCAGCACGTAGCCGTTGTTGGTCGGCAGCGGCAAAGCTGTCGGGGAATTTCTTGACCGGGCCGTAGAAGATGTTCTGCGTATCCACTGCAACCGCCACATCCTTCAACTGCGGAATCATTTTGACCACCAAAGCCTCGGGTAGCACCCATCCCGATGCTATCCCTTTACGCATATTGGCAATGGCGGTGTCGGTCCAAGCGGGAAACACATCCAAACGTTTCAGCCAAGCGTCATAATCCTTAACGGTCTTAAACGGTTGGTTGCCCGAACCCGAGCCCATTTGGGGCAGCTCCAGCGTGAAC
>CAIVHI010000431.1 GCA_903905685.1 uncultured Bacteroidota bacterium
GCCGGCGGGGACAACGTGGTTCACCAAACCCAATGCTTTGGCTTCGTCGGCTCCAATCATGTCGGCCGTCATCATCAATTCCATAGCCTTGCCTTTGCCAATCAGGGCCGTCATGCGCTGCGTGCCGCCATAACCGGGTATCAGCCCCAGGTTAACCTCGGGTTGGCCGAATTTGGCATTCTCAGAGGCTATACGGAAGTGGCAAGCCATGGCCAACTCGCAGCCACCGCCGAGCGCAAAACCGTTTACGGCGGCAACCACTGGTTTGGGGCAGTTTTCGATATTGTTGAAAACCAAATCGTTGCCCCTCTTTGCCAGTGCCGCACCGCCATCTTCTCCCAAGCCGTCGAATTCGCTAATGTCGGCACCTGCCACAAATGCTTTTTCCCCAGCACCGGTAATGATGATCGACTTCACGTCGGGATTGGTATAGGCCTCGGTAACCGCAGCACCGATGTCGGCAATCACGAAGCGGTTCAAGGCATTCATTTTATCCGGACGGTTGACCGTAATGGTGAGGATGCCGTCCGAAAGTTCTGTGAGGATATTTTGATACATATAATGCAGTTCGTTTTATAGTGGCATTAAAATAATTCTTTGCGGTGTTCTGCAACCCAAGTATTGATATACGAGGCAATGTCGGCGGTTGGCGTGGCGGGACCAAAAAGTTTGCCCACACCGCTTGCGTTCAATACTTCCATGTCTTCTTCAGGAATGATACCGCCGCCGGTGAGGAGCACATTGCCCATACCTTTTTCCTGCATCAACTGCCACACTTTTGGGAAGACCGTGTTATGGGCGCCGCTCAGAATGCTGATGCCTATGGCATCCACATCTTCTTGCAATGCCGTCTCCACCACCATGTCGGGCGTTTGGCGCAGGCCGGTATAGATGACCTCCATGCCGGCATCTCGCAACGCGGTGGCAATCACTTTGGCTCCACGGTCGTGACCGTCGAGACCCACTTTGGCTACCAAAACCCGTACAGGCCGCGTTTTTTTATCGTTTGTCATTTGTCAACCTATTTTATGACGCTTACTACATCCGTAGGGTAGAAGAAGCACGTCTTACTAAATGTCCATTTCCTTTACGTCGTCTGCAATTACCAGCCGTCCGGCGGTTTTGGCCTTGATTTCATCGATGGTGACGCCGGGAGCGTATTCAATGCAACGGAAGCCGTTCGGGGTGATGTCGAATACGCCAAGGTCGGTAACCACTTTCTTGATGCAGCCAACGCCCGTGAGGGGGAGGGTGCATTGCGGCAGCAACTTGCTTTCGCCTTTTGGGTTGGTGTGCTGCATGGCAACGATGATGTTTTTTGCAGCCGCCACGAGGTCCATGGCACCACCCATGCCCTTCACCATCTTTTTGGGTATCTTCCAGTTGGCGATGTCGCCGTTGTCGGCCACTTCCATGGCTCCCAATACGGTGAGGTCTACGCGACCCGAGCGTATCATGCCGAAACTCATGGCGCTATCGAAAAATGCGGAACCCGGCAGGGTGGTGATGGTCTGTTTGCCGGCGTTAATCAAATCTGGGTCGGCCTCGCCCTCAAAGGGGAAGGGACCCATGCCCAACAGGCCGTTTTCGCTTTGCAGCACCACATCGCAACCTTCGGGAATGTAGTTGGCAACCAAGGTAGGGATGCCTATCCCCAGATTCACGTAATATCCGTCTCTAAGTTCGCGGGCTATGCGCCGTGCTATTTGTTCTTTATTGAGTGGCATTCCAATTCTTTTGTTGGGTCAAATGATTTGCATTCGGGCAATCAAGCTTTCTTGCGAACGGTAAGCTGCTCTATGCGTTTTTCATAGTCGGTACCTTGGAAAATACGGTTCACATAAATGCCCGGCACATGAACGTAGTTGGGGTCTAGCTCACCGGGTTCCACCAATTCTTCCACCTCGGCAATCGTGATTTTACCGGCCATAGCCATCATGGGGTTGAAGTTGCGGGCCGTCTCTTTAAAGATGAGGTTGCCCATAGTGTCGCCCTTCCAAGCCTTTACAATGGCGAAATCTGATTTAAAAGCATGTTCCAGTATATAGTTCTTGCCGTCGAAGTTGCGCACTTCTTTGCCTTCAGCCACCTCGGTGCCGTATCCGGCCAAAACGTAAACCGCAGGCATTCCGTAACCCGAGGCCATGCAGCGCGTGGCCAGCGTGCCTTGAGGCACCAGTTCCACTTCAAGCTCGCCGGTAAGCATTTGGCGTTCAAACTCCGCGTTCTCGCCCACATAAGACGAGATCATTTTCTTTACCTGCCGTTTTTGCAGCATCAACCCAATGCCGAAGTCGTCTACGCCGGCATTGTTGGAAATGCAGGTGAGGTTGTCGACTCCCGAGCGAACCAGGGCAGCAATGCAGTTTTCCGGAATCCCGCAGAGCCCGAAGCCGCCCAATAGGAGCGTTGCACCCGATGGAATGTCCTTCACCGCCTCATCTGCCCCCGAAACCACTTTATTCATTTAAACGAAATTTATTCGCGAAAATAGCTGAATCGCAAATAAAACCACTGAAATTTTTTGGCTCGTACCCGTTCCGGGGCACTAAAGCTTCGCGCACTCGGCACCGTTCCCGACATTCCGTTTAACTTTGCAGGAGAACCTTAGTTTAGCATGGCGAAGAAAAATATGGCGAGACCCGATGGCCTGGCTTATTCCACCAACAAAGCCTTTTTCGAGGATTTTGCCTCCGACGAGCCCATTGCCGCACTGCCGCCCGAAAAACAGAAACTGCGGGTGATGACCGACAGCAAGCAGCGCGCCGGCAAAACGGTGACACTGGTGAACCAATTTTCGGGTAGTGAGACCGACTTGGAGGCACTCTGCAAAGTTTTAAAAAGCAAATGCGGTACCGGCGGAAGCGCAAAAGACGGCCAAATCATCATTCAAGGCGACTGCAAGGACAAAGTAATCGGCATATTGAAGGACTTGGGCTATAA
>CAIVHI010000432.1 GCA_903905685.1 uncultured Bacteroidota bacterium
GATTGCGGGTGCTCAAAGCCCAATTCATAAGCTATTTCGCTTATGGAAAGTTGAGAAGTGGCCAGCCGGTCTTTAGCCCGCTCTATCAACTTGTCGTGAATGTGTTGCTGGGCGTTTTTCCCGGTAAGCGCTTTGAGCATTTCGCCCAAGTAGCCGGGCGATAGGTTGACCTGCGCGGCGAGGTAGCCAACGGTTGGAATGCCCTTTGTCGTCATGGCATCGCTCTCAAAATAATTCTCCAAAACTTCTTCCACTCGGCTTACGATTTGGTCGCTCGATACTTTTCGAGTGATAAATTGTCGCTGATAAAAACGGTCGGTATAGTTCAAAATAACCTCCAGTTGGGCTATGATGACTTTTTGGGTGAATTGGTCGATACTGGAATGGTATTCCTGTTCAATATATTTCACAATTCCTGTCAGCATATTTTCCTCCTTCTCCGCGAGGTAGAGTGCTTCATTGACGGCATAGCCAAAAAATTCGTACCGCTTCATGGTGTTGACCAGCGGCGAGCCCCAAAGGAAATCGGGGTGAATGAGTATCATCCAACCTTTTGGGGTGTGTTGAGGTACGTTGTCTACCTCCAAGCCCCACACCTGGCCGGGCGACATGCAAAAAAGCACGCCTTCATCAAAGTCGCACGTTTGCTGTCCGTACTTGATGGTCGCATTCAGGTTCCTCTTTAAGGAAATAGAATAGAACTCGAAAATCAAACTGATGGGCTCTTCGAGCACTACAGGCTGAAACGTAGCCAAATCTATTACACTAATCAACGGATGTTCGGGCTTCGGCAAGCCGAGGAGCCTATGGTATTCCGTGATGGTTTTGATGCGGAAGGGTTGCGCGTTCCCCATAGATTAATTTTATTTATTGGGATTGAAGTTGAAATGAAGGGCGACGTTCCGGTAGCCCGCAATTGCTTATTAGGTAGCGAGGTGGTCGCAGCCCATCAAATAAAAAGAAGTTCTAAATAGGAGTCGGAAGTGAATAGCGTGCCAGTCACACCCGACTCCTATTCAAAGATAACGTTCTTCCATTATAAATGATGGAGTTAATTGCGCTTATACACCTCAGCAAATTCCAGCGCAAATTCGCGCAATTTCACGCGGCCCAGCGCCGCGGGCGGGTTGCGGTAATAGTCCTCAAATAAAGTTCCGTTGTGCATGGCGGCGTTCATCTTTACGATACCCTCGGCACGGCCTTCAGGAATCTTGAACATTTTCAGTCCACCCAGCATATCCTTGTCGCTCATCAGCGACCATTGCAGGAAAGGTTTCCCTATGGCATCTCCAATGGCTTTTGCAAATTCGTTGCAGGTCAGCACTTCGCTGGCTACATATCTAAACTTACGTTGTGTAAATGGTGTGGTCAATTCCTCCGCGGTCGCGGCCGCAATGTCTACCGGCGAAACCCAGGGCATTTTGTCTTCTGCACCATAGTTGGCCGCCATCACGCCAATTTTGCCCGTTATCAGGTTTCCTAGCCCCGAAAAACGCAATGTCAAAAACTTTCCCAAGAAACCATTGCCCTTGATGGTGCTCATGAAGTCATACACATTGTTGTAGAAACCTACGGGGCGCATGTGTTTGATGATGACGTCTTGGGGCAGTTGTTTAAAAAGAGATTCTGCGAGGTGGTGGAAGGCAAGCAGCCCGTTGCCGGTGTCGGTATGTGCCCCGATACTGCTGAGGTGTACAACCTTTTTTACTCCCGAATTCCTAATGGCCTCAACATAGTTGCCGATGAGTCGGCGGGTGGCTGCCATGATATCCAGCTTCGGGTCGAAATAGTCGAATACCGGGAGCATACAATACACGGCATCTGCCACGGTAAAAGTGGCTGTCAAGAATTCCATGTCTTCTATCGAGCCGATGGCGGCTTTCGCGCCGAGTGCCTCGATTGCGGGTTTTTTGTCCGCTTTGGTCGTTATGACTGTCACTTCATGACCGCCCTTAACC
>CAIVHI010000433.1 GCA_903905685.1 uncultured Bacteroidota bacterium
AATCTGCCAACGGGGGTATCGAGTATTTTGCGCGACCAAAACGACCTTTATGCCTTTATTTGCAATGAGGGAGACAGCTCGTTGACGAAAATCCAACTGTTCCAATGCAACAATTCCTCTATCCCTTCATTTAATGAGGTAACGCCTCCGTCCTATTATTACGATTCTCCGGGAGTTTACAACATCTACTACGTCATTAATGAGGGGCTGCCCACAGTTGATGTTCAATGTAAAACCATTGCCGTATTGTCAAAACCTGCATATACATTGAGCCCGAATGTAAATATGTGCTTGAACGATACGGCAAAAGTTTGGGCCATTTCCATTGAAGCCGACTCTATTAGGTGGACTAGGAATTACCGCGATGATACCATGTTCTTGCGCCAAGACTCCGTGAAAGTGTGGCCCGACTACAGTTTATGGTATCCGGTAGTGTTTTACTATCCCAGTGGATGTGTCACGACCGATTCGGTTGATGTGACGATTTCGCAGGTCTATGCAGATGCCGGTCCCGACAGGACAATATCCGACGGTGCCTCTACCATTCTTGGCGGGCCCAATTGTTCGGCAGGTCTTGGCTATACCTATTATTGGCAGCCTTACCAGTACCTCGGAGTTGGAGATACCCTGATACCTAATCCCGCAGCAGCGCCTCCATTCGATTACACGTACTTCCTTACCGTTACCGAACTGAATGATGGACTTGGCTGTACCGCCTACGATACGGTGACGGTTCACGTGAATTGTGGCGACTTTGTAGTGCCCAATGCCTTTTCGCCCTCGAGTGCCAACTCGGGTGTCAACAAGTTCGGCATTCTCAATAACCAAATTGCACACCTCAACTACTTCAGGGTGTATGACCGCTGGGGCACGCTGGTATTCCAAACCAATGACCCTTCGGGACGTTGGGATGGCACCTTCAACAATACCCCTTCTCCCGAGGGCGTATATGTTTGGGAAGCAGACGGCTATTGCCAAAATGGCAACCATGTGAATAAGAAAGGCAATGTGTCGCTCATGAGGTAGCACATGGCGAATCAACCCATATTCTGTCCGGGCAAACCCATTATGGAGTTTGCCCGGTTTTTTTTTTGTGGAATTGGGAGAGCGTTGGCCAGTGGCCAATAGAACAATATTCCATCACCTCTTGGGTTTGTAATATCGCGGCCCGATAGGCGGGTAAATAGACATGTGGATATATCTCCTATAATCGTTTCCGGAATTTGTCAAATCCGCGTTCGAGTTCCATCGTCAATACCTTCCCTATATCGACCTATTTTGGTCGTTCGTAGCGATATCCCTTGTTGCTACTTCCGTCAACACAATTGAAGGAGGGGGGACGTGGATAGTGCGGTATTACCATTCGGACCCTATTATACAAAGATTACGAGGATGCAACGGTCTACGACCCAATTTTGGCGTTGGTATTTTGGCGTGTTGACACTGTGGTTGGGCTTTGCAACAAGTATGTTGCCACCCGTCCGTTTAGATTTTCCAAGCAACGGTTAATCATGGCGTTGGTTACTTTTTTTGGCAGCATTAGCCTATTTCGGGGCATTGGTTTATTACACACGAACCCGACGCGTCGCGAATGAGTCAATTGCCTTAAGAATACTGGTTTAAGAGCCGTTACCTAGCCATTGCGAATACTACGGTGAGTATTACCGGGGACGGTATCTTGCTGAGTCAAGAAAACGCGAAGGCTCGGGCTTCATGTCGAGCAATTGGGCTAATGTGGTTGCGGGGTAGCGCTCCATATAGGCATTCACTATTCGGTACCCAATCCACGAGCCCACATTGCCAGGAGACACTTTTACGGTGTCTGTAGTAGGCTCCATGCCTTGGGCAAACGGACCATCATTGACGTACCCGAATCGTGCAACTGCCTCTTTGTTGTATAGCAGTTCGTTCTTCACAAAGAAGTTGTAGATGTCGGCCTCAAATTTGCGGCACCATGCCATCTGTATCGGGCTGAAGCCGAACAATACATTTTCTTCCTTGGTGGGCAACACTTTGTGCAAGAAATACTGCTCCTTGCCGCGTTGCAGCATGAGGTCGAGCAAGGTGCGCTCATCCTGTATAAAGGGATAATAGTATTTGTAAATGCTTGTGAACACGGAAACCGGAATATACGATTTGGCCAAATGCCCACCCATGTAATCGGGTACACCCACGGAGCGGTAGTAAGGGTAGGTATCGCCCAAAAACATATCGAGCCCAACACACATGGTTGCCGTATCTATGGGGAAGGAGGGCCAATTGCTCAGCCCCATATTGAGGTAGATGATTTTGGGTACCGCCATTTTGGGCATATATTTCCTAACCACTTTGAAGCCTCCAGTAAGTTCGGCATCTATGTCTTGCGTGTCGGGATAATGTGCTTTGATGGTGTCTTCAAGTGCCACGAAGTCTTTAAAGGTGAGAAATACCCGTAGGCCCTCGTGTACACCCTTTACGGTGTCGGAATAATTTCCGCGAATGCCATAAGCCATGACGGTGTCGAGGTAGTAATTCAAAAAGTTGGGGTATTTGCCTTGTAAATCCACCAGTCCTTTGCTGAGATTGCCGGTATCCAAAGCAAACAAATCCAAATCGAATCTGCGCGTATTCAATGTCAGTTGGACGTTTGAGACATCTGCAGCTTTTTTGGAGTTGGTGCAGGAGAGGGCGAAGATTGGAAGAAGGAGTATGGGTAGGAGTTGTTTTCCGCTCATGATGTACAGTGCTTTTTGGCAGAGGTTGCTCCAAAAATACAATTCGCGACCCTTAAAAAAAGTGAATTTTGCCCAATTGGCCCAAGGGCGTGGTGCATTACCATCGTTTCCCGAATTGGAACGACAAGTAGACGTCGGCAAAAAGGTTGGTAGGGGGCTTTGCTGCCATCAGGGTCACGCTTTGAAAGTAGTATTCCACATTTGCGCCCGTCTCTATGGCTATAACGGTTTTCAGGCTACCGGCGAAGTCGAAGTGGAACCCGGTTTTGTAATGCACACCCGGCACCACCACGATTTCGCCGAGGCCGGTGCTGAACCCGGCACCGCCGGAGATTTGTTGAGGGTCGAGAAAAGACGTCCCTGTGGCTTCTGCATATTTCACCGGCGTAGAAGAACCTCCAATATTGACATAATAGGGCTTCAATAAGCCGATTGCTGCACCGCCCGCATTTATCCAATGTATGGAGACGACACCCTGCTCGTCGGGTTTGCCCGCTATCATGGTGCGCAAGCCATAGCCCAGTTTAACTACATACAGGTTGTTGATTTTGCCGTATATGTAACTCCCCGTACCGCCCCCTGATGAAGACCCTGTGGACGTTTTTACTTCCCTTGGGTCTTTCTTTTCCGTCACTTCGAACTGGAAGAAGTGGAGGTTGAAGAAACGCTCAGCGTGTTTTTCGTCTATAGGTTTGGACGAGCCATAGTCGGTAAACAAGCTCCAACCATTGGAGTTGAGGCGGAGCCCCAAAGAACATTCCGTTTTTGCAGGCTTGGGCGGTTTTGGGCGAACGGCATTGGTTACTTTCTGAACCGATGCCGGATTACCGGTAAGTGCCACCGAATCTCGCGCCGCACCTCCATGTTGGGCGAAAACGCCCGTAGACATCCCGAAAAAGGAAAATGCTACAACAAAAAAAGAGATGCGTGTCCCCATATCTGAAACTCAACGTAAATTACGGCGAAATTCTGACACGCAGGAACCGTAAATGTTTAAAACAGCAGATTATGACCTCAAAAGTAGTTTATACCGGTGATTTACGTACTACAGCCACCCATCTCCGCTCCGGCAGTACCATAGAAACCGATGCGCCGATTGACAATCAAGGTAAGGGCGAACGTTTTTCGCCTACCGATTTGGTGGCAACGGCATTGGCTTCCTGCATTGTGACCACAATGGCCATTTTGGGCAAGGCGCACGACATTTCGGTAGATGGCGTGGAGTGCCAAGTGGAAAAAATAATGACTGCCAACCCAAGGCGCATTGGAGAAATTAAAATCGACATGGATTTTTCCAGGTGCGGCCCCTATACCGACCGGGAAAAGACGATGTTGGAGCACATTGCCCATAACTGCCCGGTAGCACAAACGCTGCACCCCGACTGTAAGCAGACTTTGAGCTTCAATTGGTAGAGTGTGCTTGGGTCATCGGTTGAAGAAGGTGGCGTGGAATCCCTTTTGGCGAGGATGATGCGACCCTCGCCCAAAGGCAGTGTTTTAGATTTGTACTGCTTCGCTGTCATTCTGGCATGCATAGATAATGCTAAGTGTATCAAATGATTGTGAATAAAAAATATTTAACAGGAATTTGAAATTCTTTTGTAATCGATGTTGCTTTTTAAAGGAAATTGTTAATTTTGTCGTAATGTAATTGAATCTGACTCGCCTCATTGCAAGTGGCGAACTTCACCGGGAAGTATTGGTTGTTTTTCATTCATTGGCAGGCATCCCTCAATGGGATTACAGCCTCTCCATTGTTTGGGTGGATTCGTATTTATTTTTTTACTGTTAATAATTTTTAAACGGGTCAAGTTGAAAAGTTGGGGGACTAGGCATAGATATTGGCTAGCCTGAAGAGGAAAAAGGTGATGTCCCTTACACCTCGGAATGTTGCCCTGAAGGCCTTGACTTTGGCATTGAAGGATTCCGCTGATGCATTTGTACTCCTGTTGGTGAAGAAGTTGAGGATGGAGACGTAATGGGTTTGGATGGAACGGGATACGGTCTTGAACGAATCGATTGCCGATTCCTCGACCTCATTGTACCATAGTGCGAGTTTTTTGAAGGCATGTTCCTTGGTTTTGCATGATTTGAATATGTCTCCAAGTCCTACGGCAAGGTCGTAGCCCCTTTTAAGGTCCGGATACATCGGGAACAGCAGTTCCGCACGCTTTTTTTGGGATCCGGTCCATTTGCTGCGGTGTTTGAACAACAGGTACCTGCTCCGGGCCAGTAGCTGCTTCAAGGTGTCGCCGTTGGAAAACA
>CAIVHI010000434.1 GCA_903905685.1 uncultured Bacteroidota bacterium
CAACGGCACGAGCCAATTGGGCCAAACGGGCAATGGGCATTTCCACTTCCTTGCCTGCCGTCATAATGAGGTCTGCAAATTCATCGATGACCAATACGATGAAGGGGAGGAATTGGTGCTCGTTTGGGTTCAACTTACGGGCAATGAACTTTTCATTGTACTCCTTGATGTTTCTGGCGCCGGCATCCTTCAATAAATCGTAGCGGCCATCCATTTCATCGCAGAGGGCCTTTAGGGTGTAAATCGCCTTTTTCGTATCGCTGATGATGGCCTCGGTTTCGTTGGGAAGCTTGGCCAGAAAGTGTTTTTCAATGAAACGGTAAGTAGTCAGCTCTACTTTTTTGGGGTCAACCATGACGAATTTCAAGGTTGACGGATGTTTTTTATAGAGCAAAGACACCAAAATGGCATTGATGCCCACCGACTTGCCTTGTCCTGTTGCGCCCGCCATCAGCAAGTGGGGCATGGTAGCCAAGTCTACGATGTAATTCTCATTGTCGATTTTCTTGCCCAATGCAATGGGCAGCATCATGCTGTTGTTTACAAACTTGTCGGACGACAGCAGCGCCCGCATCGAGACGATTTGCTTGTTGGCATTCGGCACTTCAATACCTATCGTGCCACGCCCTGGGATTGGCGCGATGATGCGGATGCCGAGTGCGGCCAAATTTAGCGCAATGTCGTCCTCGAGATTCTTGATTTTGGAAATCCGAACACCTTCTGCCGGTACGATTTCGTACAAGGTGACGGTGGGCCCCACGGTTGCCTTGATGGATTTTATTTCGATGCCGAAGTTGCTAAGGGTCTTGATGATTTGCTCCTTGTTCCGCTCCAATTCCTCCTTATTTAGGGAAATGGTTTCCTGGTTGCGCTCTACCATGAGGTCGAGTGTGGGGAAGCGGTAATTGCGCAGCGTTTCCTCGGGTGCGAACGGCTGATTGTCGGCAATGGAAATGTGTGCTCCGTGCTTGAGTGCAGGGGCTATTTTCTCCTCTTTTGTAGTTACTACAAATTCCGGTTCTGCTTTCATTTCCGGCACGGTAGGTTCGTCTTCATCTTCGTCAAATGGAGGGTCTTCTACTTCGTCATCCTCGGTATCGTCGTCCGATTCATGGCCTCCGCCGTAGGCCTCGTCATCGGCCAAGAATTGACCGGGGTTTTCAGAGTCTGGTATGATGGCGAAATTGCCGGAGGCCTTGGTAACGGTAGGCGGAGACGGTACCGCTTTCTCGACTACGGCCATGTCCCACTCCTTGCCGTTACGCTTGTCTTCAATGACGAGCGTGATGTTTTCCATTTGCTCCCTGAGCCGGTTGGCCTCGGTGGGGTGCACGGGCATGATTTTCACTTCTTCTTCGTCTTCATCGGCTATTGCGCCCGGTGGCGTTGATGCAGACATGGCCGGTGCGGGCTGTTGAGGTAGTTCACTTGCAGTCGAACCGTCATTGAAAGAGGGGCTGCCGGCGAATGCTTCAGCAAACTTCTGTGCCCTAACACGCAAACGCAAAATCCAAGGCCTAATGTCTAGCGCTATCACCACAAGAAGGAAAAAGAGGAAGCAGCACACCAGCACCATGCCGGTACCGGTTTTTCCCAAGAGCCCATTCAGGTAGTCGATGGTGACATCTCCAAACGCGCCACCCAGAGGGTAGGAGTAGGAGCTGTGTGGGAACAAATAGGAGAGTGTTGGTGCTACGATGAGCAATAAAATGGAAATCCAGCGCATGTAAAGCAACAACGGCGTCGCCTTTTTGCCGTAAAGGATATTGAGCCCCAAGCCTAACAATCCGAAACCCACGGTGAGTGACGCAATGCCTGCCCCTTTGAAAACCAATAAATGCGAAATGGCAGCACCTGCACGACCTCCCAAATTGGCAACCGGGGAGTTGTCGCGAAACATGAATTCAAAAATGCTCTTGCCCGATAAGAGCTTGTCTTGGTCATTATTCCAACTGAAAAAATAGCTGATGACCGACACTCCGACGAACGCGCCGGAAAGCAACAACAGAAGCCCGAAAGTGAGCCTTATTTGCCTTTTGCGTTCCTCGGTAAGGGCGGGCGGTTTCGGCGTGGCCGGGGTCGGCGGCGCCTTTTTTATTGGTTTGACTGGTGTGGCCATGAAAAGTTTGTACCGTAAAACTACAATTTTTAATCAGCCCAAACTTCGGCTTTTCCAGTGGGTTTCGAAAAAAAATGGCGAAAATTTGAAAACATGCTATAAAAGCATATTTTTGTTACAATTTTTAGCCTCATAACCAACGATTTCGCTGGGAATGGTGTCTATTATTAAAAACCGTTTCTAAGATGGTAAACAGTAGTATTTACACGTCATTCAAAAA
The DNA here is from genome assembly GCA_903905685.1 of uncultured Bacteroidota bacterium. Taxonomy (GTDB): domain Bacteria; phylum Bacteroidota; class Bacteroidia; order Chitinophagales; family Chitinophagaceae; genus CAIYTT01. The sequence continues at coordinate 2,340 of CAIVHI010000434.1, forward strand.
AAGGCTTTTGCCTTTGGTGCTTTTGTTCCTCACGCTAGGAACTGCGTCGAATGGGCAAATTACGGTTACCCGTTTTTATACCCCAACGCAATTGGCATCGTTCCTCACCGGGTCTGGCGTTTCGGTATTTGGCGCCACCATGACGTGTCCATCTGACGCATCGGGTGAATTTCGCGTAGTTGCCAGTACACTGGGAATCGACAGCGGTGTGGTGCTCTCCAACGGTGCGGTTTTGACCATCCTCGATACGGTTGGCGTAGATGGCTCTGCCACATTGTTTGCCAGTACCGACAATGGTGCTCCCGGTGACCCTCAATTGTCGGCACTCATAGGTGGCATGACGACTTGGGATGCCTGTATTTTGGAATTCAATTTCCGCCCTTCGGGTGATACCGTAAAGTTCAAGTATGTTTTCGGTTCTGAAGAGTACACTGATTATACTTGTTCAACCTTCAATGACGTGTTCGGATTCTTGATAACCGGTGGTTCTTACGGCACCGCGACGAATTTGGCGTTGGTGCCGGGCACCACAATTCCGGTATGTATCAATAGCGTAAACTGTGGAGCAACGGGTAGTTATACAATTGGGGCTTGCAACGCATTGGGGGCAGGTTCTCCGTTTTGCGCTTACTATGTAAATAATATTGGAGGAACCACAGTTACCTACGATGGCTTGACTACAGTATTGACTGCAATTGCCGCAGTGAATCCGTGCGATACCTACCACTTGAAGTTGGGTGTGGCAGATGCTTCCGACCACGTGTTTGATTCGGGTGTGTTTATTGCCGGGGGAAGTTTGTCTTCCCGCACAACGACATCTGTAACAGCTACCGGTACAAGTGGTTTGCCATACTGTATTCGCGGCTGCGCACCGGGTAATTTCGTTTTCAAGACGGCAACCATACAAGACACCGCCTACGTTATCAGGTACATCATAGGAGGTACTGCGGTAAATGGATATGATTATTCTACAATTGCGGATAGTGTAATCATACCGCCTCTTGCCGACTCGGTCATTCTCAATATCAACACCTTGGGTGTGCCTCCTGTTGGCCCGAAAGTGATTACACTTCAAATTGAAGTTCCCGATCCTTGCCATCCCGGCCTCTATACCATTGGTGCAGTTGCCAACCTTACGATTTTGGATTCTTTCCATTTCCAAATATTCACTCCAGATACTGCAATCTGCCTTGGCGAGTCGGTACATATCCGCGCGATAGGTGATACCGATTCCGTATTCACCGGTGTACTATCTTATTTGTGGGCTCCTGCGGGCACGTTGAACTTCGATACCGTTATCAATCCCATCGCTACTCCCACTATTACCACGGTCTATTCGCTTACCGTAACGGCACTTTCTGCACTAGGTTGCGCACCTGAAACAAAGACGATACAGATTTCGATCATACCCAATCCCGTAGTTACCGTAGATTCTTCAGTCGTGAAAACGTGTGTAGGCGTGCCCGTCCAGCTTCATGCTTATGCAACCAGCACTGGGGTGTCTTCGTTTGCATATTCTTGGTCGCCGCCCACGTTCCTGAGTAGCTCCACGATCTATAATCCAATTGTAACGCCCACCCTTGCAGGCGATCTTACCTATACCGTGACGGTTTCGCCTACTGCCTTGGCCGCATGTGCAAGTACCGACACCATACATGTACACGTAGTGCCCAATGA
>CAIVHI010000435.1 GCA_903905685.1 uncultured Bacteroidota bacterium
GAAAACCAATGCACATCTAATTTGCCAATCCCCTATATTTTTTTAATGTTTTGGTAAATACCGGGTAGCGGTCCTCCAAAGTTGGGTATTCGGCGTAATTTTGTTAGAAATATTTTTTAATGAAAATTTTATATTATTTAATTGCGTTTGCGGTTTTGGTGTCGCCGATAATCCCATCGCAGTATGCACAGGCTGGACCAGGTCTTACCATGTGTATTGGAGCCGTCGTCACACTCATCGATACTGCGGGAGGCGGCACTTGGAGTTCATCCAATCCGGCAGTTGCTATTGTGTCGGGTGGGGTGGTTACAGGCATCGCCTTGGGTGTAGACACAGTAACCTACTCCGTTCCGAATGCATGTGGCGGTGAAATGGCAATGCAGGTGGTATCGGTAAATTCCGTTCCCACACTTTCAGCTTTAACGCCTTCATCCACATCATTTTGCGCACCTAATCCTATCGCGCTTACTGTGGCCACAGTTACCGGAACGGGCTCGCCAACCTTCGCTTGGAGCGGTCCTTCGGGATATACCGCGACCGGCACCTCGGCTACGGATTCCCTGACTCCGGTTGATTCTTCTTGGTCCGGTGTCTATAGTGTGACGGTTAAGTACCCGGGGTTGGGATGCGTCTCGGTTAGTGCGGCAACTACCCCATTAACGGTTGCCAATCAAGGCACCATCACGGTCTTCCACCTTTCCGATACCGGCATGATTTGCCTCGGAAACATAGAGGATATGTCCGTGTCGGGAATGGGCGGCTTGGGCACAGCCACTTATAGGTGGAGGGGGCCGGGTATCGATTCGTTCGTAAATACAGGAAGTACAGCTTCCTATAGTTTGTCTCCAACCGGTACGGGAGCGGCATACACAGTCTCGGCAACCTATCCCGGTACGGGATGCAATGCCGCCACTGCCATTTCGGCAACCGTGACTCCTACACTGCAAAGCTGGACGGGTACTTTCAACCATAATTGGAACGACTCCTTGAACTGGGCCTGCCGCTATGTGCCGCTCCCAACCGATACTGCAATGATTGGAACCTGCACTTACGAACCTGAAATCACTACGGGGGAAGCGGTAGCCATCAAGGGTTTGCGGCTCACAACAGGGTCGTCCCTCACCATCGATGCAGGTGCAACATTCACAGATGCGGCCAACCTGTACAACTACGGTACCATTCTCGGAGCGGGAACGTTCATCATGAGTGGGTCTGCTGCACAGTACATCAGGGGCAATGGCAAGGTGAACAACATCCAAATTGCGAACGCCAATGGCGTCTCCATCGATTCGGTTACGGATTCCATGACTGTCGCGGGCGATATGCAGTTGACTTCGGGCAACTTCGCTACCGGCAACAGCCTCATACTCTCCATGTCCGACAACCTGATTCTGAACCCCGACAACGGCCGCATCGATTCCATTAGTGCGGGTGGCGGGTCGATATCCGGTAACGTCATCATTCAACAGTATGTCGAAGGCGGTCGCCGCGCTTACCGCTTCTGGGGTACGCCGTTCAACGACTCCATCCCA
>CAIVHI010000436.1 GCA_903905685.1 uncultured Bacteroidota bacterium
ACCGTGTCATAACCAGGTTGAGCCGGTGTAACGACACCTGTTCCACTGATGGTTGCATCGGTATTGTTGAAACTCCAAATTCCGGAAGTTGCAGACTCCCTCATGGTGTATTGAGAACCTACACACATCAAACCAGGGCCCGTGATAGTTCCGGCGGTGGGATACGCCTCAACCAGAATTGGAGCCCTTGCGGTATCACGACCACAACCATAAGGGCTGGTAATCAAATAGAGGATGGTGTCCATTCCGGGAACAAGGCCGGTGACCATTCCCTGCGTGCCGCCCGGTGCGCCCGCATCAACGATGTACGCATTTGCGTTCGATTTAGTCCAATACCCGCCTGGAACTGTGTCGGTCAATGTGGTGGCCGAACCAATGCAAACGGCACCTACCGAATCGGTAATGACGCCTGCGTATGGGTTGGGATGCACGGTTAGCGCCTTATGGGCTACTGCGGTACCGCATGAGTTGCTAACAGAGTAAGTAACGGTGTCGAGCCCGGCTGAAACCGCTTTTAGATAGCCTGCCGGAGTGATGGAACAATTGCTGTTTTGAACACCCCAGACTCCGCCAACGCTAGGGTCCTTCAGCGTATCGCCCTTGCCCAAGCAATAGGTCGTAAGGCCCGAAATTGAACTTACCTTAGGTTGAGGTAGAATCTTGATGTAGACTTGAGTAATGTCCACACCGCAACCGGCGGGACTTGTGATTCTATATTTAATGGTATCCCATCCTGCTTGGGCACCCACTATCAATCCTGCACCATAGAGCGAAGCATCGATGTTGGTGCGCAACCAATAGCCTCCTGGGACACTGGCAGAAATCTGCATGGTGTCTCCAACACAAAGGGAATCTTTAGGCACAGAAAGGATGCCGGCATAGGGAAGTGCATTTACGGTCACTACATGTTGTTTGGTAAATACCCCGCAACTCGTTGTTTTTGAAAATAGGACGGTGTCTACACCCGGTGAAATTCCAAGGACGACTCCGTGGGCGGAAATAGAGAGGCTGGAATTGGTAGCCGACCAAGTTCCGACATGCGTAGTATCGGTCAAAGTATCAATTTGGCCGACGCACAACGAATTTGTACCGGTAATGGTACCCAATACCGGCAAAGCGATTACCGATATGTTCGAAGTCGCATTGGCAGTGCAATAGAAGTCGGAAACCGAGTAGGTAAGCGTTACGCTCCCCGTTGGCGCAATCCCCTTCACCAAGCCATGTGAAGTGATGGTAGCCAACCCACTATTTGAAGACGACCAAATGCCACCGGCAACGGAATCAGTAAGCGTAAGGTAGGCATTCACGCAAACAGTAGTATCGCCAACTATGGGACCAACCGTTGGTAGGCCGTGGATAACCATGGGCTTTTTCGATACCGCTGCACCGCAACTGTAAGTTACCGTATACACGATGGTGTCCAAGCCTGCGGCCAAACCCGTAAATACGCCCGCACTTGAAATTGAGGCGTTGCTGTTGGTAACACTCCAAACACCTCCACTAATGGAATCACTCATTGTTACACTATTGCCCTTGCATACCGTCGGTGCCCCACTGATGGGAAAGCCGTAAGGATTGATGACGATTGGCATAGTTACAAATCCCGACGAGGTAGTATAGGTAATGGTGGTTATGCCAGGCGCGATACCGGTCACCACCCCACTTGTGTACCCAATTGTCGCCTTCGTAATGTCATAAACGCTCCAAGTGCCACCTGCGGTAGTGTCGGTCATGGTGCCAACCGCCCCAATGCAAAGCTTGGTAGGGCCGCTTATTGCACCAATCTGCGCAAATGACGCAGAACACACCAATGAGCAAAGTATGAAAAGATAAATTTTACGCATATTATTGACTGGTTTTCGGGATAAAGATAAAAAATAAATTCTGTAAAAAAAACCTTTCGTGGTTTCACACGGCAAAAAAGGCTGAAAGTCCCCACCCGAAATCAGGCAAGAAAAACGATTTCAATTCATGCATTAATGGCCATGAAAAAAATCAACTAAATATATCATTCATTTTCAACACCATAGAATGCAGTCATCCATTTTCCTGAAGCATCTATGAAACCACGATACATTCCCGTAGAGTTGAAGCAAAAATCGTGGTTTCCTTTTGCATTCATTGCAATGAGGCCACCTTCACCGCCCATTTCCACCAATTTACCTTTCACCACGATGTTGCAAGCCTCCTTGAGGCTAAGTCCGCGATACTCCATGAGGCAGGAAATGTCGTGGGCAACAACCCTACGTAGGAAAAATTCACCATGCCCCGTACAGGAAATTCCGCATGTGGTATTGTTGGCATAGGTGCCTGCACCTATTACGGGACTGTCGCCGATTCGGCCGTATTGCTTGTTGGTCATGCCTCCGGTTGACGTACCGGCTGCCAAGTTGCCGTTTTGGTCGCAGGCCACCGCGCCCACAGTCCCAAATTTATAATCCGTTTTCGGAGCACCTTTCAAATTATCCGCCTTATGGTCCAATTGGTAATAGTCGCTATCGCGAATTTCCAACCATTGCTCGTAACGGGCCTTATTGAGAAAATATTCATCAGGTGCCAACTCGATTCCACGGTTCAAAGCAAACTCACCGGCACCGGCGCCACTAAGGAATACATGGCCGGAATGCAGCATCACTTCGCGCGCCAGCTTGATGGGATTTTTGACATTACGGACACCTGCAACGGCCCCGGCAGCCAAATTTGAACCATCCATGATGGCGGCATCCATCTCGTTAATCCCTTTCTTGGTGAAAACCGCTCCCCTGCCCGCATTGAACATCGGGTCGTCTTCGAGAGATGCAATAGCCGATGCTACTGCGTCCACCGCGCTGCCCCCGGATTTCAATAGGCGATAGCCCGCTTGCAGGGCCTGTTCCAAGCCCAATTTGTACAGAGTTTCTTCTTCAGCGGTCATCATGCCGGGAAATATATTTCCCGCACCCCCATGTATAATCAGCGAAAACGACATTATTTTACGATAATTGAATTAAATAAAAACAATAAATTACTCTAAGTATACGGCCAAAATCTTACCGCCATCGGTTTCCACCTCAA
>CAIVHI010000437.1 GCA_903905685.1 uncultured Bacteroidota bacterium
ATCGATGGGCCTTTGTTACATTGCGGAAAATGTATAGCAATTCATGTCGGGTCGTCGTGATTTCGTAAAGTCTTCAGTTTTATTGTCGGTTGCGGCATTGGTACGCAACAAATCCATTGCCGGCCCTATGTTAGCATTAGAAGGACGCTCGGTAGGTAAACCCATTGTGATTTCGACTTGGGATTTCGGACGCGAGGCCAACGCCGCAGCCTGGGAAATTTTGGGCACGAATGGCCGGGCCCTCGATGCCGTGGAGATTGGTGTAAAGGTGCCTGAAGCAGACGCTGAAAATCAAAGTGTTGGGTTAGGTGGGCGTCCCGACCGAGACGGCATAGTCACATTGGATGCCTGCATTATGGATGAAAATTCACGGTGTGGCAGTGTTGCCGGATTGGAGAATATCGTCCACGCCATCTCGGTGGCCCGGGCGGTTATGGAAAAGACTCCCCACGTGATGTTGGTGGGAGAGGGTGCATTGCAGTTTGCGCTGCAATGCGGTTTCAAAAAAGAAAATCTGCTCACCGAGAAAAGCAAAAATGAATGGTTGGAATGGTTGAAAGACTCTAAATACCGGCCCATTAACAATATCGAGAACAGGGTTGGCCCTCCCGGCACGTTACCGGGCGGGGCTAAAAACCACGACACCATTGGAATGGTGGCACTTGACGGCCATGGCAATATGAGTGGGGCTTGCACTACCAGCGGCATGGCTTACAAAATCCGCGGACGCGTGGGCGATTCACCCATTATTGGTGCCGGCTTGTTTGTAGACAATGAGGTGGGTGCTGCCACAAGTACCGGCGTTGGCGAGGAGGTCATCCGTATTGTAGGGTCGCACTTGGTGGTGGAAGCTATGCGGCAAGGACTCTCGCCCGAGGAGGCCTGCAAACGAGCGGTAGAACGGATGGTGAGTAAAAATCCGGAAAAGTCGAAAGAGGTTCAAGTGGGGTTTTTGGCATTGAACAATAAAGGTGAGTATGGCGCTTATGCTCTGCAAGATGGCTTTACCTATGCTGTTCGTTCCGAGGGCATAGACCAGGTTTTTCGTGCACCTTACTACTACAGGAAATAGTCGGCAATATGATATTGGAAATTTGTGCTTACAATATTGCTTCCTGTTTCGTGGCCCAAAGGGCAGGGGCTCATCGCATAGAGCTTTGCAGCGCGCCCTGCACGGGTGGCCTTACCGCCAGTTATGGTCTATTGCGGCAAGTATTGCTGCACATCGATTTACCCGTATATCCCATCATTCGGCCCAAAGAAGTTGGCTTCGTTCTGGATGCTTACGAGATTGAAGTATTACGGGAAGATATACTGATGTGTCGCGAGTTGGGGTGCCGAGGCATTTCAGTGGGTGTGGCATGTCCTGATGGTACATTGGATGTCGAAGTTTTTGAACGCATCATGGAGTGGGCCGGCCCAATGGGTGTTACCTGCCACAAGGTTTTCGACGACGTCCCGAATCAAGAATCGGCGCTTGAACAGTTGATTTCCGTTGGCGTGGAGCGAGTTTTGACTTCAGGCGGCTCTGCCACTGCCATTCAAGGTGCCACCAATCTATCGAAATTGGTAAAACAGGCCGCAGGACGTATAGCAGTTATGCCTGGGGGAGGGGTGAGGTCAGGTAATATTGCCGCCCTACACAAGCTGGTAGGTGCGGCCGAGTACCACACTTCTGCAATAATTGATGGCGGTTGCAATGCCAATCAGCAGGAAGTCTCTGCCGTCTTGGATGCCCTCCGTTAATCCATATTTCTGAACCTACTTGGTTTTGGTTTTTTTCTGTCTTCAACCGTGCCACTCAAAGTGGGCGCGGTCCTTGGGTTGCCTAAAGTAGTCCGTCGCAAATCATCCTCCAACAACCAAGCCTGGCAATGATAATTGGATGGCGTTTCTCCAATATAGCCTGATGGCAATCATGTTGCTATACGTTGTTTGCAACGATGGCTGCCCTTTTCTCGCCAATTCTACTCACGTCTGTTATGGAGTAGGATTGGGCTGCATGAACAACCCAATAGCCTATTGAAGTTTCCGAGTTTGTTGGCCGAATCTTCTTTAGCCCTGAAACCCCGTCGCCAATCCAAGGTTATACATTTTCAAGTTTTAGGGCGCGGTTTTGCTCGCCCCAAATCGGCTCATTATAGGCCGTATACAGGTAATTGCACTAGCTAATCAATTTATTTTCATTAGGAAATACAAAATAAAAAATTATTTTTAATGTTACGGAAAATAATGTTAATTTTATCGGAGCAAAATGAGGTGAGAGTATGGTGTTAGTAGGCTTGCGTTTCAAAAGTGGATTTGAGGCCATTGACACTGTAAATTGTATACAAAATGAGTGATTTTTGGTCGTATTAGGTGTTTCGGCATAACTATATTGTTAATTAGTAAATCCATGCAAAAATGAAAAAGTGTTATTTGATTGTTTTGTCTCTGTTATTGCATGCTGTGCTCATAGGGCAGACCACATTTACCTACACAGGTGCCATACAGTCGTATACCGTTCCGGCAGGTACAACGTTTGTGACTATCGCTGCAACAGGCGCACAAGGTGGTGCATCCACTTGGTTTGCGGGTGGCCATGGCGCAATCATGTCGGGGACATTCTCCGTTGTCCCCGGTCATGTGCTGGCCGTTTTGGTTGGGCAAAAAGGTCTCACGGGGGGCGGTAACGCAGGTGGCGGTGGCGGTGGCTCATTCGTTTGGGATGTAACTGCCGGCAATACGCTACTTGTTGCTGCCGGCGGCGGTGGCGGTGCGGGTTATACTACGTCGGCAGGAAATGGCTTGGATGCCGTTACCGGGCTAAACGGGGTAAGTGGTCCGGGTGGCTACAATGGAGGTGGTGTTGGCGGAAACGGAGGAACGACACCAACGGTTCTGGCGGGCTATTCTTCATGGGCTTCCGGCGGTTGCGGTTGGTTGTCGAGTGGCAATTTGGGCTCCACGAGCTTTTTAGGATGTCAGTCTACCGGCGGGATATATCCACTTAGCTCCTCTACACCGGGTGCCGGTGGTGCAGCATCGAGTACATCCGTCGGGGCCGGTGGTTTTGGCGGCGGCGGCGGCGCGGGTGCCCGTTGCGGCTATATAGGCGGCGGCGGTGGCGGCGGTTATAGTGGTGGTGGTTGCGGCTGTGATAATACAGTATTGTATCAGCCCGGCGGTGGTGGCGGCTCGTTTAACGCCGGTGCTTCCCAAACCAATTCCATAGCTACCACTACCGGGAACGGTAATGTCGTCATTACCCCTCTTACACTTCCTCCATGTTCAGGCACCCCCGACGTGGCCACTGTCATCGCTTCACCAACAGGAGGAGGTTCGTCCACATTGTTCAGCCTAAGCCTCACCGGGTATACATTCGCAGGTGGATTTACCTACTCTTGGCAATCGTCGTCTTCATCATCAGGTCCTTGGACTACCATAACGGGGGCTACAAATTCTTCGTACACTTTCACGGGAATCACGGCAAACACTTATTATCGATGCCTCGTCACTTGTTCCACCAGTTCTCTAACCACGCCGTCCACGCCGGTGTTGATATCCTACGTCATTTTACCCACGTGCGTGCCTACTTCAGCATCGTGGACTGCGGAGTCCGGTACTATAAATTATGGAGCCGATGGTTTTTCTGTCGCTGGACTAACATGCACAAGTCTTTCAGATGCCGGCTTGGTGGCAGCCGCGAACTCAATATCACCCAGTACGGGGTATTTGAACCACACAACTCTAGCCACTTTAAACCTCCAGCAAGGCGGTGTTTACCCTGCCTCGGTGACATGGGGGACCGCATCTTCATACCAAATAGTGCAGGTCTGGGTCGATTTCAATGACGATGGCATCTTTCAGTCATCTGAAGAAGTAAGCCCAGTAAGTGGCCGGTCTACAACTGCCACTTCACAACCTACAATATTCAATATCACTATTCCAGGTTCGGCAGCAACAGGTGTACACCTCATGCGTATGCGCAGTGTTTGGGAGTATATCTCTACCGACTTGGGTTTTGCCCCAGCTCACATGGACCCCTGCAATATCGGGTATACGGGAATTACATTACAATATTACAGTGGCGATATCGTCGACTACTCAGTCAATATCACCAGTTCAGCCTGTTCGGGTACACCATTGGCAGGCACCACGGTAGCATCGTCGACGACAGGTTGCGGCAGTTTTGCCACTTTGCTTTCGTTGAACTGCGCGACAGCCGGAACCGGACTCACCTACCAATGGCAATCCTCACCTGATGGCGTAACGGGTTGGGCAGATGTTTCCGGAGCTACAGCATCGACCTATGCGTTCACCTGCACGGCATCGAGATACTACCGATGCAAGCTAACCTGCACCTCAAGCGGACTTTCTTCAACTTCCACGGCAGTTTCACTGATATACAACATTGCGCCCAGCCTCATTTCGTTGTCTTCCGGTGGTACGCCGGGAGGGCCATTCGCAATCTGTACATCCACAACCGGACTGTCCTTCACCGACTCTGTAAGTACCGGCACTTGGAGCAACACCCCAACGACCGTGGGTACCATCAATCCGACAACAGGTGCTTGGACATCAACCGGGACAACAGGCGTGACCACCATCAAGTATACCATAGGTACCTGTTCTTCCACAGCAACCGTATCGGTCAACAACACTACTGCAAGCGCAATCTCGCTCACTACAGGCCTTAACCCAATGTGTGTATACGGTACAATTACATTGTCTGATGCAACTTCAGGTGGAACGTGGTCGAGCAGCAATCCAAGCATTGCAACCGTAACTGCCGGAGCCGTCAATGGTCTTTCTGCCGGAACGGCGGTCATTTCCTACAGCACCGGCTGCGGCTCTGTAGCCACCTACACGGTAACGGTAAACGGTGGCACGTTCACCCTGGCGCCTACATCGGGCACCGTGGCATGTACCGGCTCCAATGTCAGTTTAACCGGAACCGTGACTTCCGGTACTGCGACCAGCTATTCTTGGTCGGGGCCGGGAGGCACTTCCACCACATCGGCATTGAGTCTAACATCGGTAGCGCCGAGCGCGGTTGGGACTTATACATTTACGACCACCATTGGCAGTTGCGTTGAAAAGGGTAATTTGTTCCTCGGTGTGACTGCTGCGCCAACTGTGACAGCTACGGCATCACCGGCATCAATATGCACGTTCGGTACAAGCACCCTTACCGCAACGGCAACTCCTGCAACCACCGCTACAGGTTACATGGTGAACCAAATCCCCTATACTTTGGTGCCCTTTACTTCAACGGGCTCGGTAGCTGGAGATGACGTGAACAGTGGAGCGGTGGCACTGCCTTTTGGTTTCAACTATTACGGAACCAGCTATGCCTCAGTTTACATTTGTACCAATGGTTGGATCAGTTTCACCAATTCGGGTACCTACAGAACCGCCACCTCAATACCGAGTGCTACTGCGTCAGCAAATATTGGTGCCGGTATCGCATTTGGGCTTCATGATTTGGAGACGGCCGGATTTGGAACAGGAACCGGTTCAATAACTTGGGGTACCTCGGGTACCGCACCAAATAGGAAGTTTGTCGTCTACTTCAATGGTTTGGGAGACTATGCAGGAAGCGGCGGTGTTTCCGGCCAAATCATTCTTTCTGAAGGATCCAACCTCATAGACGAAATGATTACTTCTGTAACATACGGCTCCTATAATAACACGTTCGGCATACAAAGTCTAGTAGGTACAGTTGGGCTGGCGGTTCCCGGTTGGAACAATGTTACAACATCCACCACCACCCCGAAGGGCTGGAGGTTCAGCACGCCATCCTATTCCTATACATGGTCTCCGGCTACGGCACTCGCCGCAACAACCGGGTCGTCCACTACCGCTTCGGGCCTATCAGCGACTACGGTATTTTCCGTGACCGGTGCAGACGCCTATGGCTGCACGCCCGGTGGCGTTGGCACTACGACCGTGACTTTGACTGCTTCACCGTCGGTCATTACAGGCGGTGGAGTTGCGGTATGTAGCGGCACAACAGTGACGCTTACCGACAGTATTTTGGCGGGTACATGGTCTGGAGGCACCACAGGGATTGCAACAATAAATCCTGCAACGGGGGTGGTTAGCGCCATGGGTACGGGTTCCACTACATTTACTTACACAATTGGGACATGCTCGGCAACCACAACCTTGACCGTAGGCGCCGTTACTCCCGGGCCAATTACGGGTGCGCTTACTGCGTGTGCAGGAGCCACGAGTAGCCTAAGCAACTCTTCTTCAGGTGGAACATGGTCCAGCACGGCATCAGGTATAGCCTCGGTCAACCCTACCAGTGGATTGGTGACCGCCCTTTCGGCAGGTACCGCCACAGTAAGCTATACTACTTCCTGTGGCACTGTAACAGCATTGTTCACTGTTGCCGACACCGCCACTCCGGCAATTACCGGAGCAGTACCGCTATGTCCCGGAAGCACCATTACACTTTCTGATGCAACGTCGGGGGGGAGTTGGACAAGTTCGAATCCATCGGTTACCGCAATCGGGTCTTCATCAGGTGTCGTTACGGCTGGAATTACAGGAACTGCTGTTGTCACCTATAATACAGGATGCGGCGCAGCAACCGTCACATTAACCGTTCGCCCCACGCCGGGCTCGATCTCAGGTACCACTTCCATATGTGTCGGTTCTGGGACATCGCTAACCGATGCGGTTTTGGGTGGCATTTGGACATCTTCTACCCCGACTGTTGCGACGGTCGACGGCTCAGGCAATGTTGCCGGGTTGATGGTAGGCACAACGGCGATTTCATACACGACCTCATGCGGTGCGCCGGCCACAACAATGGTGACCGTGAATGCCGGTCCGTCTTCCATTGGTGGTCCAAGCATGCTTTGTGCCGGTTTGGGCAGCATTACCCTTACCGATTCCGTAACCGGTGGCACTTGGTCGGTGGCTTCGACCGGCATCGCTGTTGATGCGGCTTCGGGCGTGGTTACAGCCTCGGCTGCAGGTAGCTATACCCTTACATACAGCACTTCCTGTGGAACAGCTACAAAGGCACTTGCCGTGAATTCAGGCGCACCGTCCGCAATTTCAGGTTCCACATCGCTCTGCGACAGCACAGCCATATTCTTGACCAATACGGTGACAGGTGGGGTGTGGACAAGTAGCGATACCGACATACTGAAAGTCGGAAGTTCGACCGGGATTGTTACCGGGGTAGGTATCGGGAACGCAGCAATCACCTATGCAACGGGTTGCGGCACAAATGCGGTTTCGGCCATCACGGTTAACCCGCCTCCCGCCGCAATTACCGGTTCCAACTATGTGTGTCCCGCAAGCACCATTACACTCTCCGACGCAGTTGCCGGCGGTACTTGGACAAGCTCCGCTTCGGGTACGGCATCGGTAGATGCATCTGGTATCGTTACGGGCGGAGCAGCAGGAACTGCCGTAATAGCTTATACCACGGGTTGTGGCAGCGTGTATGATACCGTTACCGTTTCTTCCGGGCCCGCCTCAATTGGTGGCAGCCTCAACACCTGCATTGGTGCAACAACTACATTGACCAATGCTGCGATTGGAGGGGCTTGGACTACGGGAGATCCCTCGATAGTTACGGTTGATGCCGGCGGTATAGCTACCGGTGTTGGTGCGGGTACCACGGCGGTGACCTATACGCTGTCGGGTTGTGGGCTTTTTGCAACCGCCGTAATCACGGTGAATAATTCCACGGCTGCTATAACCGGCACGGCATCCACGTGCGTGGGGGCTACCACAACATTGGCCGACATCACCGCGGGCGGTTCATGGACCACCACCGATGCAACAATTGCGACGGTCGGTTCAACAGGAGTTGTTTCCGGGGCGGCCTCAGGGGTTGTAACGATTTCTTATACGGCTGCTTGCGGTACTTCCACATCTACAGTGACCGTAAACGATGCTCTTGGAGCTATTGCCGGCTCGACAACTTGGTGTCCCGGAGTTTCGACGACGTTGTCTGAATCGATGGCCGGCGGTACTTGGGCATCTTCCAACCTTACGGTGGCATCAATCGACTTGGGCACCGGCGTGGTAAATCCTGTTGGCCCCGGCACAGTGACAATAACTTACACAACCGCTACATGCGGCAGTGTATCGGGCACCTATACCGTAAGTGCACCACCTACAGCCATTTCAGGTGGTTCGTCGGTGTGTGTGGGTAGTTCGCTGTCCCTTACTGATGGCGTCGCTGGGGGTACTTGGACCTCGGGAGACGCCACCATCGCATCGATCGATATAAGTACCGGTGTCGCGACGGGTGTGACCGACGGTACTGCGACCATTACTTATGGAAACGAGTGTGGCAGCGTCATCAAATCCGTTGGGGTGATCGGCACGGTCGGCGCGATAACGGGGACCCCTTCATTGTGTGTAGGTCGTACAGATACGCTTAACGATGCAACTCCGGGAGTCGTTTGGAACATAGGCACTTCGGGAGTTGCAACAGTTGACATGAATGGAGTAGTGACCGGTTTGGGTTCCGGTACTGTTGTGGTTACTGCAACCGCATCGTGCGGTACCCCTGCCACTATGGTCGTCACGGTAAATCCGCTCCCTAGTCCAATTTCGGGCCCATCAGCGGTTTGCCAATTCGGTACCGTAATCCTGAGTGATGTCGGGGCAGGTACTTGGGCCTCTTCAAATCCGGCCATCGCCGTGGTTGGTTCAACCGGTGCCACCATCGGCATTTCGGGCGGTGTCGCGAACATCACCTTTACTTTGGCGACCGGTTGCAGCATTACAAAGTCTATCACCGTCAATCCATTCCCAAATGCGGGAATGATCGTGGGTCCGGATAGTGCGTGCGCAGGTAGCACGACTATATACACCGATACTTCAGGAGGGGGAGCAGGCACTTGGACGGTTTCCAATCTCCTTGTAGCTACGATTGCCTCGGGTACTGCAACCTGCCTAACTGCAGGTGTTGATACCGTTTATTATGCTTTGACTAATGGTTGCGGAACCGGTTCCGTGAAAAAGGCCATCTATGTGCGGCCGGCGCCATTTGCAGGAGCTATTACAGGTGGAAATACATTATGTGTGGGTTCGTCCCTCACCCTTAATGATTCCGTTGCAGGTGGCACTTGGTCGGTATCGAATACGGCAATCGCCCATGTTTCAAGCACAGGTGTCGTATCGGGGGTAAGTATTGGGGATGATACGGTGAGATACTCATATACCAACTCCTGCGGCACCGCCGCAACTTCGAAAACGGTCCATGTACTCGGACTCCCCGGAATTATATCGGGAGGATCGATTGTTTGCGTTGGAGCCATTGATAGCCTCACCAATCCGACCATAGGCGGATTATGGTCCACGTCAGATTCTACGTTAGCTACGGTAGGCAGTTCGGGAGGTGTCGTCGGCATTTCTGGGGGTATTGTCTCAATTACCTACGCTACGGGCTGTGGCACTCCGGCAACCAAGGTGATAACCGTTCAACCGTTGCCCTCGCCCGGAATTATCACAGGTTCATCAAGCTTGTGTGAGGCCGCATCAGACACCCTTCATGCCACAGTATCTGGCGGGAGTTGGACGTGCTCCAATGTGCACGCAGCCGTGATAGGTGGTATTGTTACAGGTACAAGTGCAGGCATCGACACGGTGGTATACGGTGTCTCCAACGTCTGTGGCTCAGCCTTTGCAACCAAGGTCATTACCGTAAATGCATTGCCCGTTGCCGGCACATTATTCGGAATCGACAGCCTGTGCATCGGTTCCGGGATTACCCTTTTGGCCTCCGCTCCCGGAGGTATTTGGACCCATACCACAAGCAAGACTACGGTGAGCGATAGTGGAATTGTGCATGGAATATTGCAGGGTTACGATACGGTTATCTACACCGTAAACTCTACCTATTGCGGAACGGCCTCCGTCTCTAAACCGATTAGGGTACTGCCACCCACCAATGCGGGTTCCATTTTGGGTTCCTATCTCGTCTGTGTGGGTGCCACTACTGCGCTCATCGAATCGCAAGTTGGTGGGACATGGTCGGTGGCCAACGTCGGGTTGGCAACAATTGGGTTGACGGGAATAGTCACTGGCATCGCACCAGGCTTCGATACCGTTTTCTATACAGTGGCAGGTTATTGCGGAGATGCCGTTGCCTTCCGTGTCGTGACCGTAAACGCGTTGCCAAGTGCAGGCACGATAACCGGAAGTGATACCATCTGCGTTGGCACATCCGCATCGTTCACCGATGTGGCGCCCGGTGGCACTTGGTCCATCTCAAATACCGTTCTTGCATCCATCTCCGGAAGCAACGTGGTTGGGAATGCTACAGGTAAGGATACCATAGCCTATGTTGTGACCAACTCTTGCGGAACTGCGGCCGCCAAACACGCGTTTTTCATTGCGCCACTTCCAGATGCAGGAACACTAACCGGGCCGTCAACTTTGTGTTTGGGGACTGATGCCACAGTCACCGCAACCATCGGCGGCGGTATTTGGACGGCATTGCAGGGTAATGTCGGAGTTGTTGGTGGATTGGTTTCCGGGTTGCATGCGGGCTTGGATACCCTCGTCTACGTAGTAGCGAACAATTGCGGCACAGACAGTAGACTACATCCTATTAAAGTTGACACCGTAGTTACTCCCGCGCTTTCGGGTGGCAGCATTGTCTGCATTTCCAAAGACGGTTTGGATACGGTTTATGCAATGCCATCAGGCGGAACTTGGATTACAAGCAACACTCTCGATACCTTCCACATCATCGCTGATGGTGTTGCAACTGTTGCCGCAGGGGAGCCGGGTTGGGATACACTGACATATAACTACGCGAATGCGTGCGGAACGTCTACGGTAAGCATAAGGGTTAACGTGTTAAATAAAGAACAATGCGATTCCGCAAACTACGTACATCCTGTTTTAGGAAATGACGGTGTATTCAAGATTTTCCCAAATCCTACAACGGGTATTGTGACGGTCGTATTTTCATCAGCGTCGACCATGGCCGATATTTACGTGACCGATGTTTATGGAAAGCAGGTGTTGTGTTTGAAAGACGTAAAGGGGACATCATCGGAATTGAATACCGAAATGTGGCCATCGGGTACTTACTTTATCAAGACAATGGTAGGGGCTGCCTGGTACACAGCCAAGCTGACCGTATTTCATCAATAGGTTTTTTGATTGGCAGAAACGTGCGCTCCGAGTCAATTTATCGGGGCGCACGTTTGGTTTATAGGGGTAGCAAACACCAACATTTTTTACGGATAGAAGCGTATATGGGCCGCCCGGCCGGGCTGTGGGACCATTTTGACCTCATAAGATATGGATTACAAATTGGTAAGGGTCTATTAATAACGCCTAATGTGGGGAGCGGCTTTAAAAAACTTTTGTAGATTTGTGCAATAACATGATATCCTTTAAGTGATGCAATTAGCACAGAGATTGAGTTCCATTACCGAGCCGCAGACGATTAAGATGGCCAAGATGAGTAGGGAGTTGAAGGCAAAGGGGGTCAATGTAGTAGACTTGAGTCTGGGAGAGCCGGACTTTAGGACTCCGGAACACATCTGCAATGCCGCCATCAGCGCCATCAACGATGGTTATACCAAGTATCCCCCCGTTGCCGGCTTCCCCGAATTGCTGGAATCCATCAGCCTCAAACTGAAACGCGATAACAATTTGGAATATGCGGCTAATGAAATCATCGTCTCGACAGGTGCCAAACAATCGCTGGCCAATGCCATCCTTTGCTTGGTAGACCCGGGTGATGAAGTGCTGATTCCTACACCTTATTGGGTCACTTATTCCTCGCTGGTGCAGTTTGCCGGCGGTATTCCCAAATTTATTGAATGCAATATCGGCGATGACTTCAAGGTATCGCCCGAACAGCTTGAAGCCCATATTTCCCCGAAAACCAAACTCTTCATCTACTCCTCGCCCTGTAACCCCACTGGCTCGGTTTATTCTCGTGCCGAATTGGAAGGATTGGCTGCCGTATTTATGAAGTACCCCCAAGTCGCCATCATCAGCGACGAGATTTACGAATACATCAACTACACCGGCCGCCACGAAAGCATCGCAGCTTTCTCCGAACTCCGCGATAGGGTAGTGGTCGTCAACGGTTTTTCCAAAGGCTTCGCGATGACGGGATGGAGGTTAGGCTACCTTGCAGGCCCCCGCAACATTGTTCAGGCGTGCGAGAGATTGCAGGCTCAATTTACATCAGGTGCCAATTCCATTACCCAAAGGGCTGCAATCGTGGCCATGCAAGGCGACTTGGCGCCTACTTACAAAATGACTGAAGCCTTCAAGCAACGTCGCGATTACGTCATC
The DNA here is from genome assembly GCA_903905685.1 of uncultured Bacteroidota bacterium. Classification (GTDB taxonomy): domain Bacteria; phylum Bacteroidota; class Bacteroidia; order Chitinophagales; family Chitinophagaceae; genus CAIYTT01. The sequence goes on from CAIVHI010000437.1 coordinate 12,286, forward strand.
GGCGCATTGAAGAAAATACCCGGTATCGAAATCAATGTGCCGCACGGTGCCTTCTACGCATTCCCCGAAGTGAGTTCGTTTTTTGGCAAAAGCAATGGCGATGCCGTCATCCGCAACGATGAAGATTTCAGCATGTACCTGCTGGATAAAGCCCATGTCGCAACGGTATGCGGTAGTGCTTTCGGCAATGGAAGGTACATCCGCATCTCTTTCGCCGCATCCATGACCAACCTTCGGGACGCCATGGAGCGCATTACGGCCGCCTTGGGTGAATTGCACTAGGGTGAAACAGGAAGCACTTGTGTTGCCCGATGTTTCGCGTCCCCGGTAAAATAATCCGCGCCATTTTACGTTAAACGAAAGATGCAGTTTTTGCCCGCAACATATACCGACCAGCCGGTTTTAATGAATCTGGCCGCTTTTGTCACAGCGTGTTGCATCAGCATCTATGCGGTGCGTAAAATCATCTTCATTACAGAACACCGCAAGATTTACGACATACCCGACGACGTCCGCAAGTTTCATGGCGTCGGTATACCCAGTTTGGGTGGCGTAGGCATATTCATCGGGTTCGTTTTTTCTTCATCCTTGTTTTGCGGCCAAGTTCCGGTGGAATGGAGTTGCCTTATGGCGGCTGCAGTATTGCTGTTTTTTACCGGCATCTACGATGATATTATGAATATGCGACCTGTGAAGAAACTGGTCGCGCAATTGTTGGCGGTACTGATGGCGGTTCTATTTGCCGGCATTCGCGCCGATGCCTTTGCAGCCTTGTTTGTAGGGCAATTGCCGGCTCCGGTCGGCATGGCGTTTACCATTTTCGCGGGTGCATTCTTCATCAATGTCTTCAATTTTATCGACGGTATCGATGGGCTGGCGTGCAGCATGGCCATATTATACACGTCCATCATCGGGCTGCTCTTGACTCTCACGGGGGCACACGCAGCGGCTGTGTTGGCCTTCAGCCTCTCCGGTGCTACCTTGGGACTACTGTTTTTCAACCGCTCTCCGGCACGTATCTATATGGGAGACACCGGATCTATGCTGCTGGGATTCGCCATTTTCACACTTGCAAGTATCTTGGTAGCCGGCCCGCAAGTGCCTGTCGGCTTGGCTACAAACACCCCCGTGGCCGACATGCCTGTAACTACGAAGTTGGTGGCGGCTATGTTGTTTTTTCCGGTGTTCGACGCTATTCGGGTCTTTGCAGTGCGCATCTCCAAGGGCCTATCGCCCCTACGCGCCGACCGTAACCACCTACACTACTACCTGCTCGATTCTGGTCTGGGACATACTGCGGCAGTGGGCGTGATACTGCTGCTGCAAGCGGCCAATGTCCTATTGGCTGTTTTACTGAGGGGGCTTAATCCTTTCGTGTTGATGCTGGTTTTGGCAATGTTGTGTAGCCTGGTTTCCGCCATCGTTTTTAAGGCACGTGTCAAAATCGTCCTCCCGGGCCGCGTCAACAAAGTGCCGCTAAAAAGCAACACTCACCCCACGGTGTAGTAAACGCAGGTCGTCAGAAAGTTGCGCACATAGGGCAGTGCCGACACCAATTTCCACTGTTTCCTCGGGTTGAGGCCAAACTTATACTTGTAAATAGGATTGATGAGGTAGTGTTCCTTATACAATACCTTCAACCCGCTCTTGCGGATGATGCGTTCGAACCGCTCTATAGTGATTGCCGTGGTTTTGATTTCCATCAAATCGGCAATTACGATGGGGTGTTCGCCGCCGAGTTTCAACAGTCCTTTGTAGAGGAAGTTGGGGAGAATGTGGTAGTATGGCAGCACACTAAGCCACTTTTTGCGGCACACCTGCTGGTGGCCGCCAAACGGCATATACCAAGGTGGGAAGCCGAAGAAGATTTGTCCTCCGGACTTCAGGAACTTCATGAGGTAGGGTATGAACTCCTCCTGATTGGGAACGTGCTCAATAACGTCCTTCAGGATGATGATGTCGAAAAAGCCGTTGTATTGGCTGTAGAACGCATCTTCATAGATATTTTGGCAAACGAATTTCACCTTGCCGGCAGCCACTTCCTTTTCAAGAAACTGGTTGGCCAACTCTATGCGCTCGGGCACCAAGTCTACCCCTAGGCAAAAGCAGCCCGCGTCCATGAAGGGTACCAATACGCCACCCTCGCCGGTGCCCACCTCCATAACATTGAGGCCGGCCGTGAGCGGCTTGGTGTGTGCCAAGAAAGGCACGAGGTAAGACACGGAGTTGTCAACCTGTTGGTCGAAGCGGACTTTATCGTCCGAGTGATGCTTTAAAGCCAATGAAACGGAATTTGCAGGTAAATTTAATGGATAATTTCTTTTTCGGCCCCCTCAAACAGCGACAATTGGATTCTTACCCCCTCATCGTGTATTTTTTCGAACAAGGCCACCACGAAATCGGGCGATAGGTGCTTGGCAGCAGCGCGGTTGCGGCAGTTTTCTACAATTTCGCGCCAGCGTCCGGGTTGGTAAACCGTCAAGTTGTGCTCTTTTTTCATGAGCCCAATTTCTTCACTCAGCCTAATGCGCAGTGCCAGAATGTCGATGAGCTCGGCATCCAGATTGTCTATCGACTGTCGGTAATGGTCCAATTGCGCCATGCCCGAGAGATTGGGAGAGAACTCGGTGCGAATGGTGAGGTTGTCCAGTAAAAGTTTCAGGGTTGCTGGTGAGATTTGCTGTGCGGCATCGCTCAAGGCAACCTCCGGGTTAGGGTGGGTCTCAATCATGAGGCCGTCAAACTTCATGTCCATGGCCTTTTGCGCCGTTTCGGCCACCCGCTTGCGGTCGCCCGATATGTGGCTGGGGTCGCAAAACAGCGGAAGGTCGGGTCGGCGGCGTTTCAGTTCTATTGGAATCATCCAGTTGGGAGGGTTGCGGTAACCCGATGCCGACCCATAACTCGTGAATCCGCGGTGCACGGCGGCAATTTCGGTGATGCCTGCTTTCTGCAATCGCTCTATCGCCCCTATCCAAAGCTCGATGTCGGGCGTTACTGGGTTTTTAACCATAACGGGTATGCCCGTTCCGCGCAACGCATCGGCAAGGAGTTGCACTTGGAATGGGTTTACGGTTGTGCGGGCGCCAATCCATACCACATCTATGCCGTGCGCCAATGCGGCTTCGGCATGGGCGGGTTCGGCAATCTCTACCGAAACGGGCAGTCCAAATTGCCGCTTCACTTCCTGCAGCCACTCCAGCGCAGGAATGCCGCGCCCTTCGAAATGCCCCGGGCGCGTGCGGGGTTTCCAAACACCCGCACGAAACAGGCGAACGGGCAGGCCCTGTAGTCCAGCCGCAGTCTCCAGCACCTGTTCCCGCGTTTCGGCACTGCACGGCCCGGCAATCACAAACGGTTTTGCACCATCAAAAAACATCGCGCAAAGTTACGGGTCGAACTACACATTCCGACTATCGCACCATCACCATTAGTCCCTGCCGCCGGCACCTTTGAACTGGTGGACGGGTTCTTTGAACAATACATTGAAAGTGGTTAGGGAGCCATAGACGGCAGTAATATACTGTTGCAGTTCCACCTTGTCAGAGTCGTCCATTTCCTTGTGGGCATTGATTTTTTGTTCCAATACCCTTAGCCGGTCGCGAATCATCACGATTTTGTGGAAGAATGTCTCTATCGGCACTTCTTTAGATTGCAAAGTGGGGTCGCCGGGCTTCATCACCAACATACCGCGTTTCCACCGCAGTGCTATCGGCACGATTTGGGTGTCATGCAGGCGCTGGTCCAGGATGTTCGACAATGCCTGCTCGATGTCGGCCAGCGTAATGGCCGTGTTTTCTACAGCCCCTTCGGCGGCCTCCAGTACCTTCAAATCCTGAAAATCCTTGCTGATGTTCTTCGTGCCCTGTTGCGATTTGAACCAAATCGTATAAGACTCCAATGCAGAGTCTACCACCACGCCGCGGCCAAAATGGGGGTGCTCCACCCTTGACCCTATACCCAGTTGTTTGTCCATATCCTGAAAATAAGGATGAAAATACACAAAATTGCCGGGCTCGCCAACCCCGCAATGGGTGTAGGTTGCAACTATCCCCACATGCCGGCTAGGCATTTTAACAGAATCCGAATTGAAATTCCGTTATTTTTATCGAGTCATTGCACCTTATGGGTATTCAGAGAGCCGCACCTGTCAACGAATTTCTGGCCAAACTGCTATTTCTTCTATTGCCGACAGCCGGAATTGCCTATTTCCTGCTCGATCACCTCAATAGCTACTTCTCCATCCTCCGCAATGATGCATGGGGTCAAACATTCGATTTTGCTATTGGCATGTTCTGCGCGGCTCTGGTCTTTTCGTTCTTGCGGCACAGGTTCCTCCCCTCGTTTGCCTGCTTGCTTATAGGCCATTATTTTGTTTACTTGGGGCTCGACCGCAATGCCACGGGCGAGTTCGACACATTCTTCATTGCTCGCGAGTTCCAGATATTTGCCACCCTGCTGTCTTCAGGTTGGATTATGGGGTGGGGCTTTGCCCGCATCAGGTATTGGTCGGTGGGCACTGCCGTTTTGCTGTTGTCGGGCTGTATCGCCATTATAGCCAAATCGCGGATGGAGACCGTGCGCGAACTCATTACCGCGTTTGCCCCGGCGCTGCTGTTCTCGGTCTACATCATTTTTACCGCAGAACAGATATATGGCTACAAAGACAAGTCGAAAAAGTTTTGGTGGTTCCTTACTGCCCGGCTCGTGGGGTTCTTGGCGATCGTTGTCCTCCTGTTTGCAGGAGTAACCTACCTGATGCGCGACACGCTGCAGCAGGTGGTGGACAATTATGGCGGGCAGGGCAAGGAGGGCTCCAACGAGATGTTGAAGCGCAACAAAGACGGCACCTTCAACCTGAAAGACTACCAAAAGCTGCGTAGCTCGCAGGGGCGCAGCAACGAGCTGTTGTTTTGCGCCCATATCGACAACTTCTTCCCCGGCACCACCGAACCTAACCCGCTCTATCTTACGGCCTTCTACTTCACGAAGTTCGACACCTCCACCGAGACCTTCGAGCGCGATTCCACTATTCCCTACAACGACCTTTTCGAGCCGGACCCGTCGAAAATGCAACTGTTCTCCACAAAGGCCGATTCCTCTGTATTGACCAATTCTTTGGGTGACGACTACCGGAAGATCGTGGAGATAGAGATATACGCCAAGTCGCTATCACCCGAGACCTACTTGGCACCCAATGCCGGCTTCTTCGTGCAGCCCATCACCATCGAGAAGGACTTTAGGCAGGAATTCAAATCGGCTTTCCGGGCCAAAAGTTATGTATCGGAGTTGAACAGTGCCTACTTCGTGTACAATATCAACAAGCCGGAATGGCGCAATTTTCAGGAAATGCGCAACAATGTGCTGCGCAGATATACCAACTACTCCAAGGTGGACAAGGCTTTTATGGCCTACTACACCAAAATGCCCTCCAACCCCAACTTCAAGAAGATTGCCGACTTGGCGCATTCCATTACCGATACCGCGAAAACGCCGGTAGACAAAGTCTTGGCGCTGCGCAATTACTATCTGGCCAAGGATGCCAACGGCGATGCCGTGTATGAATATACCGACAACCCCGGCGAGCCGGACATACCCAATGCATCGAAACTGATGTACTTCCTTTTTGAAAACCACAAGGGGTATTGTGCCTATTATGCAGGAGCTACCTTGTTCATGCTCAGGGCCATAGGTATACCATCGCGCATTGCGGTGGGCTTCTTGACGGAGAACCGGGCGGACAAAAACAAGGGCTGGTATTGGTACTACGCCAAGCAGGCGCATGCCTGGGTGCAGGTCTACTTCCCCGGCCTCGGTTGGCTCGATTTCGATACCACCGTGGGCAATAGCGAGGCCCACGAGAGCCCCACGCCCGACGGCACGCCGCCCATGCAGCCGCCCAAGGCTTGGCTGGCCGCCGATGGCGTGGTGGAAGACGTGGACACGGTGCGCAAGCTCCTGCAATTCTCCATTCGCCAATTTGTATTTCACGACAAAGACTACCGCCTGCCCGCACGCCTATCGCTAAAGATGGATGTGAAGGTAGCCACTATTTACCGCGACAGCATAGCGTTGCCCCTGGCACAGGTGCAAAAGGGCGATGAAGGAACCGTGGTATCCTACGCCGATGCCATGAAGCGTATAGAGCCGGGATCCGAAGAATCGGCTCTGGCGGTAGTGAAGCGTTGGCCCACACCGGTGCCGTCAGACGAGGTCTACCTGAAACTGAAGGACGTATCCGCACCACCCAAGACCGAACAGGTGAAGCCGACTGCCACGATGGCCGACGCGAAGTTGTTGCTAATCGAGATTGGGGCCGGTGCACTAGCCATACTCATTCTGTTGTTGAGTACGGGCCGGCTGGTATTGGCCTACTTGAAAATGCGTTTCCGGAAGGCTGCCAAGCCTGGTGACAAAGCCTATTGGGCCTACATGGCGTCGTGCTACTACCTGCACATGGTGGGTGTGCCCCGAGGTAGCCTCACCCCATTGCAGTATGCCACCCGCGCCGTTGACCCAGCTTTCGGCACCTCCTTCTCACGTTTTATGACCCTTTACCTCAAGTGCAAGTATGCCAAGCAGCCCCTCACGGCCGCCGAGGCAGCATTTGTAGAACAATTCCTCGCTCCATTCTTGGCCACTATAGGCACAGCCACCCGCCGGAAGGAACACCTTAAAGGTTGGCTCAACCCCTTCAGGTGCGTGTTTTTCTTTACGGGTGTGCCGAATGAGGAGTTTGAAGGATGATGGGGGTTGGTTATATTTTCCGCCCGTCTGAAAAAATCATCAATTTCAAGCTAACGGGAAATTTGCCTGATACTATCCGATTGGTGGGTCCGCCTCCGGTTCATTCGTTCTCGAAAAACTGGGCTGATGCTTAAGGCCTCAAACGTGTATTGCAAACCGACTCCACTTGAAAGACGATGGGGAGGGTATTGCACGCAATCAAAAGGTGAATACCAGAGGGCCGCAGGGACATCATCCGGTAGCGGAAGAGGTGCGATACCTCCGGCATCGTCAACCTCCGGTTTGGCGTTATGGGCTATAATCGTGCGATGCTGAAGGCATCGTTCGAAATGCATCAAATTATGCCACTCAAGGCATAAAAATGCCCTAAATTTGTGATATGGAAAAACTGGTAGCGCTGCATATGCCCCAAATCAAGAGCCTCATGGTGGCCCATGGGGTGGAGCGCGCCTACCTTTTTGGCAGTGCCGCCAAGGGCACCATGACAGACGACAGCGATATAGACTTCATCATCAAATTCCCTGACGACATGGATTTTATCGCCTACTCCGACAATTACTTCGCCCTAGCCCACGAGCTGGAGTCGCTCCTGCACCGCAGTGTAGACCTTGTTACCGAGAAAACGTTGCAAAATCCCTACTTGATAAACGAAATTGATGGACATAAATTGAGGCTAGTTTGAATGGGCAACGTTGAAAAAAATTGCTGACGGATATCGTTAGGTCAATCGAAGACATAGATGTCCATTTGGGGGGACGAAGGGTACTGGAAGAATTTCTCGGCAATATTACGATACGAAGGGCTGTGGAGAGGGAAGTTGAAATCATAGGGGAGGCGACAAATGGTTTGTTGAAATTGAGCCCTAAAACGTCCATTACGTCGGCAAGAAAAATAGTGGATTTGAGGAACCGGGTAATTCATGCCTATGATAAGGTGGATGAAACATTATTGTGGAAATTGGTTGTTGTGGATATTCCTTTTTTGAAATCTGAAGTTCAGGAGCTTTTGGGTCAATTGTAAATTGGTGGTTTGAGGTTGGTTGTAAAGTGGGGTATTGGCGTTTTTTATGAAAACAGAGGTTATGGAAAACAATTTGAAAGATTATGGCCGAAGAAAGAGGGGGTATTCACAAGGCCCTCCAACAAAATGATTTCTTTATTTTTCGGTAGAGTAGGAGGTTCTGATAAGCGATCGTGCCTAGTGCCTAGGCGGATTTACTTTTTTGACACCCCACCCTCACACAACCCCTTCAATGCCGCATTCATTTGGTCAAATCCCTCCTGCGTATCCCGGTCGAGCATGGTTTTTAGGAGGGGGACCAATAGCCCGCGAAACCTTTCGTATTGGATGAAGGTGCAGGTGGAGTCGGGGTGGTCGATGATGCGGAAGGTATGCTCGCCGTCGAAAAGGTAAGGCACCCACAGTTTGCCAATCCACCGCAGTTCTTTACTGGGCTCCATACGCAGTACCTTGGGTTTGAAGGTCATGCCCTTGTTTCCGGGTGGTTGCAGTAAGACGGTGATGCGCTTCCCAACTTCGGGCTGCCCGGTGAGCGACTTGATGAATGGGTTCCAAGTGGGGTAGGCTGCGAAATCGGCAAATACCTGCCAAACCTGAGCAGCGGGCTTGTTGATGCGGATTTCGGAGTAGATGACTTTCCCTTTGCGGATGACTACACCCGTGGTTTCGTGCGCTTTTTTCATGTCTTGTTGGTTTTGTGCCATGGCCGGTGTCGCGAATATCATTGCTGCTAATGTTGCTATTATGGTTGTCTTATGCGAAATCATGATGCAAAGGTGCCATTGCTACACGCCTCAAAACGATAACAAAAGATAAGAAAAACGTCGAGCCTACTTCTTGTGCACCCGGTTGCGGATTCGGCTCAAACTGACCGGCGTGATGCCCAAATAATTGGCCACGTAATGCTGGGGTATGCGCTCCAAGATTTTCGTTTTATTGCCGGCAATCAAATCCCGATACCGTTCCTCGGGTGTCAGCATCAACAGACCCGCCATGCGTTCTTCCAGCCCCATGGCGAGATATTCGGCTAGGTACCGACAAAATTTTTGCCACGCCAAGCTCTCCGCGAACAATTGGTTGACTTTGTCGTAAGGGAAAACGATGAGGGTGCAGTCGCTGAGTGCCTCAATCGTTATGTCGGAGGGCTTGCCGGTAAGACAGCTTATATACGCACCCATCAGGTGGTTTTCGAAGTAGAAATAGGTCGTTTTTTCTTCGCCATCATTCAAGTAAAATTGTCGCAGCATGCCCTCAAACACCACGGCCACCTCATTCGCCCGCTTGCCTTCCTGTGCAAACAGGTCGTGTTTTTTCAGGGTCTTGATTTGCAGGTGGGATAGCAGCATTTCCCAATCCTCTTCGGGGAATGGGGTGAATCGCGTGATGGTTTTTCGTAGGATGTTGAATGAGGAGGACATGGGCACACTGTTTAGCTCGGCGCGCAAAATTATGCCGCCAGTCAACACCATAGTATCGCAAGCAACAGGGTAATTGTTCTCAACACCCAATTTAGTGTATGGCAGTAGCCCCGCGAAGTGGGCCTTATTCCTTCACAAACTTCCCTACTTCGCTACCGTTAATTTTAACGAAATAAAGCGCAGGGG
>CAIVHI010000438.1 GCA_903905685.1 uncultured Bacteroidota bacterium
AGAATTTAATGTATTTTATGGTATGAAGACCCGATTCTTCTTCGTCATCTACTTGCATAGTGAAACCATCAAAGAAATACTTGATGGCATGAGGATAATTGCGGATCCGCTCCAAAGGAATTCGTCGCACATTACTGTTAAGGGGCCTTACCGCAATATCCAAAAGAAACGGCTCTCGGAGGACAATGAACTGATACACGGAAAAGAGATTAGGGTAATTGGTGCTGGGAATTTTTTCGTTGGGAATCAAAATACCGTATTCCTGAAATGTGAAGACAAGCCCGAATTATATACTATCTGGAAGTCTAAAGAGGAAAAAACATACAAAGAATTTCACCCCCACATCACGGTCTATGACGGCTCCGACCGGTCGTTTGCCACCAAGTTGTTTGAGACAATCAATGCTTACCCTATCAAATTCAGTTTTTTAGTCGATAAACTGGATTTGTATTCCTCCGCCGACAAAACGAAACTGTTCAACCTACGTACCCAAGTAGATTACGGCCTACTCAGTAAAATAGCCGGCGTGGAAATAAGTCAGGACAATATTGATACCCTTTCGGAAACTCAAAGACTGACGATTATAGATAGGCTATGTAGCTATTTGGTAAAATGCACTCCGACGAGCCTTACTCCCAACATTTGCATAGAAGGGCTAAGGGAACATGGCATTTGCGTTGAGGGTTAGACCTTCTTTTCACCCGAATATTCATAGCCGCTTAGCTATACATACGGCTCAACTTAGGGCACCAGTTCATGTTCCAAGCTGTGGATGGGGTACAATGCCACGAAAAACCGCTAATTTTGTACCCAAACAAGTACTTAATAGATGCAAGTCGTCAACTATAGCGAATTCCGGAACAATTTGGCCGATAACCTCAACATGGTTAACGATAACGACGAAATAGTGGTGGTTTCGCGTCGAAAAGGCAAGCATGTGGTCATCATGTCTTTGGAAGCCTATAATGCCATGAACGAGACCTTTTATTTAACGAGCACATTGGCCAATCAGCAACGGCTGGACGAGGCCGTTGCCGAAATGGTTTCGGGAAATTCTTCCAAACACCAACTGCTCGAAGATTGATGGAATTGGCATTTCAAACCCATGGATGGGAAGACTACCTCTATTGGCAAACGACAGACAGAAAAATTCTTTTAAAGATTAACGAGCTTATCAAGGAGTGTATTAGAGACCCGTTTCAAGGAAAAGGCAAGCCGGAACCACTCAAAGGGAGGTATGCCGGCCTTTGGAGCAGGCGCATTACCGACGAACACCGACTGGTATATGCTGTAAGGAACGGTCAAATACACATTGTGCAATGCCGATTCCACTATGAAAAATGAACTGCCCGTAATCTTAATTCGGCTGGCACCAGTCATACAATCACATAAACATCATTATGCAAGCCATTGATGCAAAAGGGGTAGGTTGTTTTAGTTGATGCGTAGACTTTGAACTTACTGATTTTCTTCGGCACTAAGTTTTTGAATTTCATTATTGATGCTCAACATTCTCATCTTCAAATTGTCAATATTTATCTGATCGTTCCTCAATGTGTTTTCCCGTTCTTGGTCGAGCCGTCCGAAATGGAATTCCGCATCATGTTTCTTACGATCTCTCAACACTGCAAGTTGCCCGTCATATTGAATTAATATTTGTTGCAGCGAATTGATTCTAGCTCGTCGTTTTTCGGAATTTTCCCTGTTTTGATACGACCTCGCAACGGAACTTGCAATTGAATCGTCATGTCGTTTTTGAGCATTTTGACCAATATCTGCAGCATTCTTTGCTGCGGCAATAGAATCTTGTTGAGATTTCATTCTTTGAATTACCTCGTTTTCAATTGCTGCTTTTTCTTGTGCGTTTGGACCACACGAAACAAAAATGGCAACAAAGGCAATGCAAAGCAACCGAAAAATGTTTTTTAAACCACCAGTCATAAGTTGATTGTACGCTTTGAAATAGTCTGATAAATCAAAAAATATCGTGCGCGAAGATAGCAAAGTATTTAAAACAAACGAATAATTCAACCCGAAAGTTCGAGAAATCGAAACTGCCGGACTTTACTATTGTTGACATCATTAATATATATAACCATCAATTCGCCAAGTTCAGCAACCGTATCCGAGCATTGCCACCCATTTCGAAGATGGCATAAATCATGTCGGAATTGGAGCCTACGCTTGATAGGCGGAATTGAGACAGGCTGCCCGATATCATGATTTTGTTGTAGAGCTTGTAGTCGGATAAAAATACAGTGGTCGATTTTCGGGCCGTGGCAATTTGGTCTTTCACCGACACATGCATGGCTTTATCGAATGCCTTCCGCATGCGTTCCTTAAACAGCACGTCTGCAAGCCGCAGCATGGTTTGCCCCCACTCCAGGTTGTAGTCGAAGCCGTTGAGGTAAAACTCGCCGGTTGAGTCGGAATAGGCCGGGGTGCCGGTGAGTTGGATGACCGATTTGATCGACCCCTCGGTACTCACCGCCACAGTTATGGTGGTGTCGTTACCGGTAACGTTCACCCCAGTCACTTTGATGGTCTTTTTCTTGGAGAACGTAAACGTCGTGTCGGCAAACATCTTGGTGGCGACTGCCGATATCTCATAATAGGGCAGCTCAATGCGGATGAACACATGGAAGCCGTCGTCGAGCTTCTGCTTGAAAACTACGTCCTTAAATGGCGTTGCCTGCGAGTAGCCGGGGCGACCTATGCCGGTATAGATATTGGCCTCCAAAGCGCCGTTGAGGTAGATTTCGTCGCGGTAATACTTCAGCGGTTCCAAATACAGGGTCTGGGGCACGATGCGCACCCAGGAGCGGATGCCGGTATCGATAGTCACTGGAGCCTGTATCGATTTCCAAGTGTCCTGCACCTGTTTCTTGATGCCGTCGTTGTCCGCCAAGCCCTTGTCCACTTCCTTCAGGATGTCGGGTAGCGACCAGTCCATGCAGAACTGCACCACATACTTGATGTCGATGTCGGTTCCACCCACCTTTACCACCGGGTCTCGGGTTATCTTGTAGTCGCGCAGCACCGATTTGGCCACAATGTTCAACTGCGGGCCTATGCCTATGCGGCTGATGATGTGCAGCGTGACGTCGAAATCGGTATTGAGGGTATAAAACGACGTTCGTTTGGACACCCAAATACGGATGGGTAGGTCTATCAAAATGCCGTCGGTAAGGCCTATGATGTTCATGGCACCGTTCTTCTTCACCCGTGCCGTGATGTTGTCGTTGTTGTGGTCGGTGTAGGAGGTGTCTTCATACAGCACCCCCTTCATTTCCTTCTCGATATAGTTGTCGATTTCGGAAAACTTCATGGCTATTGGTAGGCTGATGTAGGACGGCTTGGCCGCAGGGGTCAATGCACCTACCTGAGCGAATGCGGTTGTCGAACAAACGATGAACAACAATACCGCAATGAAATGACGGAAAAACATGATGGGGCAAAGATAGTAACACGCATGGTATCAACAGAATAGGTTGCGATACCGGTTTTTGTGGCTACTTGTACGGCAATCAGAATACCTCCCCCAGATTGATGAACACCCCCTTGGAGCCATCGGTGCCGAAGCCATAGTCGATGGCCACATTGGTCTTGGAATATTTGTTGAATTTTACTCGGATTCCCGCTCCATAGCCGGCCGAAATACGCGCGAATTGCCCATTGGTTTGCGCTATGCTCTCGGTATTGGCAAATACCACGCCGCCAAACAGGCGGTTTCGGGTGATGTGGAATCGGTATTCGCACTCGGCATATACCATATCCGGCCCGCGGAAACGGCCCTCGTTGAAGCCCCGGCCGGTGTTGCCGTAAGGGTCGCCGCCCAAATTGGGCAGCAGCGGGTAGGGCGGTGCTCCCGATGGCGTGAGCCAGTCGTAGCTCCAAAAAGCCAGTACATTGCCTGTACCTACCGGCAGGGGTATGAATTTGCGCAAGTCCACGATGAGCGACTGCCAATTGGTGGTGCTGCCAAAGGCGGTGAGGCAGGGCCGATAAACCACATTTACGAAGTTGCCACCGCTCGGATTAATGGAATTGCGACGGGTATCGTACAGGAAATTCAAGCTGGGGCCCGACGACACCGAATTGCTCGAAACGCCATAACGCTGAAAATCGGTGACTTCACCGGTGGGCGGGTTCACTTCATGTACATTCCACAATAAGTCGATATTGGCACCAATCCCTATAAAGATGTCGGGAACCAATGCGCGGTATAGGGTGGTGTAGAGGCGCACATTGGTGAAATCGAACGTATAGGCATTTGAAATCGATGAATATCCGCCCAAACCATACGTAAGTTGCGGGAATTGCAAAAAGCGCCAATCGGTTTGCAGGTTGTAGCGGTTGTCGGCCGTCCATAGGTTGCCTTGCAGGGGGATGAGGATTTGGTGCAGTTGGGTGTAGTTGAAACTGGCCTCTACCGCGCTCAGATTGGCATCGGCCCCATCGGCCATGTAGAAGCCGCAATTGCTCTGCAAGACGGCTGAAAATCCCGTTTGGATGCTGTAGCCCACCCCGGGAAGGATGGAGGTGTGCAGCTTGCCGATGTCGGTGCGGGTGGTATCTGCGGTGCGTGGCGGCAGGTTTTTGACAACATAGCTACCACATAAAAGAGCCACGTCCAGTAAGTCGGTGGAATGGGCTTCGCGCACCAATTTAAAGTGTCGCAGAGAGTCGGATGTGGGGGTACGTGCCGATGCAACGTTTGTGCCAAATGCAACCAGACAGCATATCATCATTATGGCGCAACTTTTCATATCGAAGTCCGACTTTCCATTTATGGGTTTGTTTAAACCACCCTCATTTCTTCTACTTCTTCTTTCAGTAGCTCGCGGCGTTCTTCTTCGTCCAGCCGGCTTTTTTTCAGGAAGGGTGCGAAAATGGCCGCTATCAGCAACGCTGCGACGCCTTCGGCAAACAAGGTGGCCTGTGTGCCCATCCATTGCGATACCGCCCCTATCAGCAGGCTCCCCAGCGGCATCATCCCGAAGAATGCCATGGCGAAGAAGCTGATGACCCTACCCCGCATCATCTTGTCTGCACCGGTTTGGATGATGGTGTTGCAGATGGTGGTTTGCGACATCATGCCGAAGCCCGACAGGACGGCGAAAAACATGGCCGCAGGGAAATACCTGCAATAGGCGAAGGATACCAACCCTATGCCGAACACGCAGGTGTTGATTAACAGGATCCTCCGCAGGTTGACTCCGGGCTTCAAGGATGCCAGGAAAAACGTGCCGCTGATGGCGCCCAACCCTATGAAACTGTTGATATAGCCGAAGGTAGCGGCATTGCCTTCAAATATTACCTTGGCATAAATGGGCAGTAGCGTGTTGAAAGGCAAAACCAACAGACTTACCGATGCAAGCATGAGTATGATGGTGCCTATGGCGGGAGTGCGTTTTAGGTAAACCACGCCTTCCACCAAGTCTTGAAGCACTTTCTTCTTGTTGGGCCGCACCATGTGGGGCGGCAGGCGCATGAGCATTAACGACGACAGCACCGCCACGAAACTCAATGCATTGATGCCGAAACAGGTGGCGGCACCATACCATTGCAACACCACGCCCGACACCGTAGGCCCGATAAGTCGGGCCAAATTGACCATAGATGAATTGAGTGCCAAGGCATTGGGTAGGTGCGACTTGTCGTCTACCATCTCATAAACCAGCGACTGCCGCGCGGGCACATCGAAGGCGTTGATGATGCCCAGCATCACCCCCAGCCCCAGTATGACCCACACATTGGTTACGCCCCAAAGCACCAGGCCTGCAAGGATGACGGCCTGAATCAGCGACATGAACTGCGTGAACAGCAACACCTTGAAACGGTCGTAACGGTCCGATATCACCCCGCCAAACAATGACAGCAGGAAAGACGGAAACTGGGTGGCAAACACCGACAAGCCTAGCATGAGCGGCGAGTGGGTGAGCATGTACACCACCCAAGTCACCGCCGTGCGCTGCATCCAAGTGCCGACGAGCGACACCGACTGCCCCAGAAAATAAAGCCTGTAGTTCCGGCTCGAAAACGCCCGGAACGTTTGTATTGCCATTGATGGTTTTAGACTACTGCAATATTAGGAAGTTACAGTTTGAAAAGGGTCCGACTCAGAACTAATTTCCGCGAAGACCTCCTACCACCCTGGTTGACGCGTCGCGCTTCGACCCACCTATTCTCTGGTGTCTCGCCGGATATGTATCTGAACAGCCAACGGTTTTGCCCGCCGTGCTTTTCGGCGAGATGTCGGAAGTTTAGCTGGGACGAAGCATCCGCTTCGTCCCAGTCTGTTATTTCATTCAAATAAAAAACTATGCATGATGTGGGAATTGGAATCTCCTATGCCGCCTGCGGTTGCTTTGCCCCGGCACCACCGGTTTTCTTTGGAGAATAAAAATAATAATACAAAATAGGCAGTACCAGTATCACCAGCAGTTCGGACGAAACAAAGCCGCTAATCATGGCAGTAGCCAAAGGCCGCTGGGCTTCGGAGCCGATGTCGGTACTCATGGCTGCGGGTAGGAGGCCTACAATGTCTATAATGGCCGTCATCAGCACCGGCCGCCGGCGGGCCATCACGCCCTGCAATATGGAGTCCGTTACCGACATTTTCATTTCCTTCCGGTTTTTGTTGAATTCCACAATCAGCATCACCCCGTTTTGCGTACACACCCCCAACATGGTTACAAAGCCTATACCGGCAGATATGCTGAAATGGATATGGGTAATCAACAATCCGAATACGCACCCCACCAGCGCAAATGGAATGGTCATCATGATGATGGTGGGGTCTTTCAAGTTGCCGAATGTGGCAAACAGGATGAGGAATATCAACAACAGGCAGAGCGGCACAATCACCGCCAGCCGGTGCATGGCCCTCACTTGGTCTTCATATTCGCCCAGCCAACTTATTTGGTAGCCCTTGGGCAGGTGAATGGCTTTCAGTTTCTCCTTGGCCTCGGCAATCGTACTGCCCAAATCGCGCTCGCGGTTGGAGAATTTCACCCCCAACATCCTCGTGTTGTTGTCGCGGAACAGGAAGGATACCCCCGTCTGTTTCGTGATGTCGGCAATTTCCTTGAGGCGCACTTGGCCGCCACCCATGGTGGGCACCATAAGGTCGCCCACCTGCTCGGCAGTCTTCACGTCCTCGGGTTGGTAGCGCACCCGCAGGTCGAATTGCTTTTCGCCTTCATAAACCGTCGTGGCGGCCAGTCCGCCTATCGACATCGAGATGATGGAGGTTACGGCCTGGGTAGTCACGCCGTAATAGGCCATTTTCTCCCAATTCAAATTCACGTTCAGTTCGGGTTGGCCCAAGCATTTCAGGATGCCGAGGTCGTAGATGCCGGGCACGGTCTTTAAAATGTCGCGTATCTGTTTGGCCAAGTCGGTGAGCACATTCAAGTCCTCACCCGTCACCTTGCAGGCCAGCGACGCATTCATGCCCGATACCGCCTGTTCCACATTGTCGCGGATGGGTTGCGAGAAATTGAAAACGGCTCCCGGATACTTCTTAGTGAGTTCAGCGCTCATTAACGCCACCAGCGAATCCTTGGGTATCTTATGCTGCCAGTCGTCGTGAGGCCGCAATTGCACGTGCATCTGTATGTCGGAGAATGCTTCCGGGTCCGTGCCATCGTCGGGACGGCCGGTTTGGGTCGTCGTGCCTATCACCTCCTGAAATTTGGCCATATCCGCCCTCATGCTGTCGGCAACGGTATGGCCGCGTTGCATGGATGTGCCCAAGGGCAACATGGCCTTTACCCACAATGCCCCCTCATCAAGGTGCGGCAAAAACTCGGAGCCCATCATGGGTATGCAGCAACAAGCCCCGATGAGGATGGAGCACGCAATGCCCAAGGACAGCTTTTTGTGGTTGAAACCCCAATTAAAGAACTTGAAATTCAATTGGATGACGCCTTGAATGATGGGGTTGTGCCGCTCGCGGGTATTCTTGTTCAGCATCATGCTGATCATGACTGGGATGAGGGTAAGCGTGAATATCAAAGACCCAAGCAGGTGGAACATGATGGTGTAGGCCAACGGGTGAAACAGCTTGGCTTCCACCTTCTGGAACGAGAAAATGGGAATCAAGGCCACTATGATGATGAAATTGGCAAACATAATGGCCTTGGCGCGCTCCAACCCCGCCTTCTTGATCCACCCCATCTTCAACCGCTTGTTGAACCTTTCCTGCCCCAATTCATCATAGTAGTGGCTATAGAGCGCGAAAGCCCCCTCTACCAGCACAATGGTGCCGTCTATTATGATGCCATAGTCTACAGCGCCCAGCGAGAGGAGGTTGATGGACATGCCCAAAATGTCCATCATCATGTTGGCAAACAGCAGCGACAGTGGTATGATGACTGCAACGATGAGGGTGCATCGCCAATCCATCAGGAACAGAAACACGAATGCGATGACCAGTAGGATGCCGATGCTGACGTTGCGCCAAACCGTGTCGGTGCAATAGTCTATAAGTGTGGTTCTGTCGTAGAAGGGGACCACTTTCACGCCTGTGGGTAGGATTCGGCTGTTCAATTCCTCCACTTTTTTGTGGATGCCGTCGAGCACCTCTTCGGGATTGCTGTGGCGGCGCATCAATACCACGCCCAATACCGCATCCGGATTGGCGTCTCTGCCTACCTGGCCCAGCCGGGGCATCATGTCTGCCTTAACTGTGCCCACGTTTTTCAGCAGCAGCGGCACGCCGTTGTTGTTTTGGACGATGATGTTCTCGATGTCGTGCAGATTTTTGAGCAGCCCCACACCCCTTACCACATAGCTTTGGTCGCCTTGAGTTATTACATCGCCGCCCGAATTGATGTTGCTGTTGGATATGGCGGTGTAGACGTCTTGCGCCGTGATGTGGTACTTGCGCAGCAGGTCGGCATTTACTTGAATTTCGTAAATCTTGGAAGGGCCGCCATAGGTGTTCACATCGGCCACATCCTTCACCATTCGGAACTGGTGGTCTACCACCCAATTTTGGATGGTTTTCAATTCCTGCACGGTTTTTCCGCCCCCCTCTAAGGTATACCGGAACACCTCGCAGGTGGGGTCGTCGTTGGGGTTGAGCGATACGTTGGCTGCCGCCCCGGCGGGGAGGTTCACGTTACGCAGGTTGTTCACCACTTGGGCACGGGCGAAAGCGTCTTCCACCCCGTCGTCGAAAGCAATCTGTATCTGCGACAATCCGAACATGGTGGTGCTGCGGATGGATACCTTTTTCTCGCACTGGCTCAGTTGCACTTCTGCCGGAATGGTGACCAGCTTCTCCATGTCCTCGGCGGATGCGCCGGGCCACTGAATCTGGAGTTGCTCGATGGTGGGCGTAACGTTGGGATACGCATCGATGGGCATGGTGAGGGTGCAGTAAATGCCATATGCTGCTAAGATAAGGGTACAGAATATGATGAACATCCTGTTTCTAAGGGAAAACGAAATGATGCTTTTTACGAACTTGTTCATGTGTTTTAGATGAGTCTGCTAAAAGAATGGTTGTTGACGGATACCCCTGCTGCCTATTGCCCCAATACGTAGGAACTGCCCTTGCCCACCAAAACATCTTTGTCGGCAACGCCCTCGCCGATGTAGGCGCTGGTGGCGGTATAGCCGTCTACCTCGACCTTGGTTTTAAGGAAGGAGGTCTTGCCCATTTGTTTTTCCACGTAGTATTGGTTGTCGCAGAACACAAGGCACTCCTTCGGGATGGCGACCGACTGCTTATGCTTGTCTACATGCACCCTAACCGAGGCAAATAGGCCCGACTTCAACAGGTTGTCGTTATTGTTGAGCACCACACGTGCCACAACGGTATTTGACGCGGGGTCGAGAACGGTGCCGATGTTGGATATCTTGCCCGAATAGGTTTTGTCGGGATAGGCATAGGCCACCACGTCTACCGGGTCGCCCTCGTGTATTTGGTACATGTCGCTCTCAAAAATGTTGAACAACGCCCATACCTTGCTCTTCATGTTTGATATCAGGAACAGGTTGTTGCTGGTGCCCTCCAGCACTATACTGCCCTCGTTCAGGTTCTTGGCCACAATGTAGCCATCGGTAGGTGCAACGATATTGTAGAGGTTGTTGCTGCTTTTGGCGGCGCTACTGTCCACACCATAGGTCTTCCGGGTGGTCTCCAAGGCAATCACTGCTCCCTCGGCGGCTTTGCAGGCGCTCTCGGCGGTAAGTAGGTCAATTTGCGAATTGAGCTTGGCCTTGTACAGCTCTTGGGTGGCCACCAACTGTTTCTTGGCCAGTGCCAATGCCGACTTTGCGGCTTCCAACTGTGTGAGGTTGTTGCTGAGGTCGCTACTCATGAGCACGGCGAGGATTTGCCCTTTCTTCACATAATCGCCCATGGCCACCGGCACCTTCAATACTTTGCCGCTCACAAAGCTGAATACGGGAACGGCATGGTCCATGTCCATAGATATGGTGCCGCCAAACCTGATTTCCGAGCGCTCCTCTTCCACATGGGCAGTGTCCAGCGTTATCTGCTTCATTTGGTATTCGTTCAGGTCGGTCTTGTTGGGGTCCACCTCTTCCACCTTGCGCACCTCGGTTTTGGCGCATCCCGCCATCAGCAATGCCAGCGAAAGGGTAACGATTGAAACGGTGGGCCTTATAGCTGCCCGGCGGACTGGGGTTGCATTGTGATTGTACATATCTATGAGTTTTTGGGAAATGAAAATTGAAAAAGGGCTATAGTTTTTGTTTGTTGTAGAAGTCGGTACCCGTGAGCAGGTTGAGGCTCTCCAGGCTGTTCACCTTGTTGTATAGGATGGTGTTGAGCTGCTCTATGTTGGTTTTGTAGGAGTCGTAGAACGACTGGAAGGTGAGGAGGTTGACGTTCCTGACCCTATAGTTTTCCAGCATTTTCGTGGCCAGGGTATCGAATTTCGATGCAAAGGCGGGGTCGATGCTTTTATACAGCTTATCGGCGTCTATCGCTTTTTGAAGTCCCCTGCACACCTGTTCATCCACGGTTTTCTCGGTCGATTCCAGTTGTGCACCATTGCTCTTCACCATGAGCTGCGCATTCTTGATATTGCCCTGATTGCGGTTGAATACCGGCAGGTCGAAGCTCACTCCCATCGATTCGAAGTAGGGCCAAGCGCTGCCATGTGCATCGTAACTTCCCGCCAAATAGATGTCGGGCACGGCCAGTGCCTTTTGGTAGGTGTAGTTCTGCTTGCTGAGCAACAGATTGTCTTTGGCAATCTTGTAGTCGGTTCGGTTGACATGGGCCGAATCCAGCAACGTGCCCACGCCATAGGTCAATGGGTCGGCTTTCACGACGGTAGGGTCGATGACGGGCACCACATAGACCGATGGTGTAACCTGCACCAGTAGCCGCAACTGGCTTTCTTGGTCGTTGATGTTGTCTACCCACCCTTGATACTCGCTTTGCAGCGCATAGAGTTGCGCCTGCACTTGCACGATTTCGGCTTCCGAAACATAATTGTCGCCCTCCACCTTTTTGTAGGCATCAACAACGGTTTGCAGTGCATTGATTTCTTCGTCATACACCTTGGCGATTTGGCGCAGGTAGTGGATGTTGTACATGCCGCTGCGCAGGGCATACTTCAGGGTACGCAACACGTCTTTCAGGTTGTCTTCCGCCAGCGAGTAGTTGGTGCGGGCCATGTCTACCTGTTTCTTGATTTTGCGCGTCAGGACGATTTCCTGTTGAACCTGTCCGGCAAGTTCCGTAGGCTCGCCGTCGGGCTGGTTGATGCCGCGTGCGAAACTGAAATTGGGATTGGGATAGAGTTTGGCCTGAAGGATGAGCGCGCGCGTGGCATCTACGCCATATTGCTGCGCCAGCAACATCAGATTTTTGCGGACGAACATTGCTTCAGCTTCCGGGATGGTCAACCGGAGGGTGTCCCTATTGGCATAGTTTGCCAAAACTACGGGGGCCGCCTTGTTTTGCGCCCAAACGCTTGCCGCAGATAACAGCAAGAAAAATAACCCTACAATGCCTGAACCCCGATTTATTTTTCCCATTATGCCCTCCATTTGGTTTGATGCTGCAAACCTACATTGGGGGTATTAGGAGGGAATTAGACCGCTATTAGAAACCGGTTATAATGCAGTTAGAGTGTTTTAATGGGGGGAATTCGCCCGGTTTTTGCAACGCGGCACCACACGCACCCGTTTGGGCACCCGAATGATCAGCATAAAAAAATGGAAATACGGCTTTATTGTTTCTCGTAAAGCTTCCCCTTGATGAGCCCCCACTTGTGGAACCTGTGGGTGAGCGATACCCGCAACACACCGCGGCCATACTTCATGCTGCGCTTGAAGTTGATACTGGAGGCTTCGGGGAAATACTTGGTGGGGCAGGTAACCTCGGCAATCTCGAAGCCGTTCATGAATATCTGCGAAATCATCTCGTTGTCGAAAACGAAGTCGTCGCTGTTGTGGGTGAAGTTGATGGAGCGCAACACGTCGGCACTGAAGGCGCGGTAGCCGGTGTGGTATTCGCTCAGCTTCTGTGCCAGCATGATGTTCTCAAACAGCGTGAGGCAGCGGTTGAACACATATTTGTAGAGCGGCATACCCCCTCTAAGGGCACCCTGACCCAGAATGCGGGATGCCAAGACCACGGGATAGACATCGAACGCGATGATTGCCGATATGGAGTGGATGAGCTTGGGGGTATACTGATAGTCGGGGTGGAGCATGATGACGATGTCGGCACCGAGTTCCAACGCTTTGCGGTAGCAGCTTTTTTGGTTGCCGCCATAGCCCTTGTTCACCTCATGCTTGATGATATGGCGGATGCCGAGCCTTTGGCCTTCGCCAACGGTGTTGTCGCGGCTGTTGTCGTCCACCAAAACCACATCATCCACAATATCGAAAGGGATTTCATTGTAGGTACGTTCCAGCGTTAGCGAGGCATTGTAGGCCGGCAAAACGACAACTATTTTTTTTCCGTTCAGCATAATGACTTTTCAAAAGTAAACAGATTTTTGACTGTTGATGTGGTAGCAGGCGGTATACGGATTGGAATGTGCCCGAAAACCGCGAAATCGGGGCAAGAAAGGGTTTCAGTTTACATTAAGACGATGACCGAATAGAGCAGCATCAGGCCGTCGGCGGCTACCATGTAGATGCGGGTGGTGCCGCGTGCCCACACCAATTTGGCTACGGGTAGCCATGCCAACGCGGTGACCACCGCCCCGGCCAGCCGCAAACCCGCAGGGTGGCGCACATACTGCCACACACTCAGCACCAAGAACACCGACACTGCGGCATATACTACCCTGAACCCATTGCGTATGCCCAGCTTGGCGGCCACGGTGCCGATGTTGTTCCGCCGGTCTTCGTCGATATCCCGCAAGTCGAACAACAGGCACAAGGCAAACATGAAGATGAATCGGAGGGCGATTTCGAATGGGAAAGTGATGGGGGCTTTGCCCATGGCCATAATCGGCAATAGGCAGGTGGCGAGGGTCCAAACTCCGGCGAGGACGGCTATTTTGAGGCTGCCGTAGTCGCGCAACCGCTTTTTGTCTTTTAGGGGCAGCACCGGCAATGAATATGCCAACGATAACGCCCCCATGAAGATACACAGGTAGCGGCAGTCGTTGCCGAGCACCGGCCAAGTGGTAGCCACCGTAACAGCCCCCATGACGACAACTGCCGCCCGCGCCCGCAGCCCAACCGTATTGGCATTGCGGTGTAGTAGGAATGGCACATTGTAGACCACCAACGTACTGCCGAAAATGAGCAAGTGAAGTGCCGATACCACCGCAGGCTGCACTCCGCCCACCAGTTTCTCGGTAGCCATACACAGCCCACACGCACATACCGCTATGAACACGAATGTGTACAGACAAAAATCCACGATGTGTCGCAGCAACTTCACACTGCAAATATACGGAGGGTGCATTGGGTTTCCGGTCATTACCCTGGGAACCACAAGCCAAGCGTCTCGCCGGAACCTGCGGCAGGCGGTTCAAATGCACCCCGGCGGACGCCGGGCCATAGGTGGGTCCAAGCGGACGCTTGAACCAGGCATTTTCATCACCGCTTCTCCACCATCCTGCATGTCCTCTCCCCCGTCACCGCATTTGCCGCCACAAGCGTATACACCCCCGGCAACAACCCCTCCAGCGGCACCACCTGCTTCATGCCGGCCTCTGGCAGCGACCATACCGTCTGCCCCACCGCATCAACAAGCGTCAGCGCACACCCCCGCGCTCCCTCCA
>CAIVHI010000439.1 GCA_903905685.1 uncultured Bacteroidota bacterium
CGTGCAGAAAGCTCTAGTCCACTGAACTTTCCACGCCTGAACAAATAGTCGAGTGCATCTTCCCCATCATCGAGATGCGTCACCTTATTGGCGATATTGCTACGTTTGAGGCTCCGAATGGTCAGTTCAGCTTCCTCCGGGTCATCCTCAATCAGAAGGAAGTCTACTCTTTGTTTGTCCATAATATTTTTTTTGGAAGTTTGAAATAAAAAGTAGAACCCGCTCCCAATTTGGATTGTGCCCAAATTTCGCCGTGGTGCCTGCCTACAATACGTTTGGCAAGGGCCAGTCCCACCCCAACGCCCTCAAATTCATTTTTTTTGTGCAACCGCTGGAAAACGCCGAAGAGTTTATGCGCATACTTCATGTCGAAGCCGACACCTCGGTCTTTTACGAAGAAGACTACAGCATCGCCATTGTCTTGGTATCCAATATCAATTCGTTGGTTATCAACTGTTGACGAATATTTAACTGCATTAGAAATTAAGTTTGACCATACCTGCCGCAATAAAATGGGGTCACATTCCAGCTTAGGCAGCTCATCAACATGGATGTCTGCCGTGCGACCATTGATGTTGTTGATTTCGTCCACAACCCCGGCAACCATAGCATTCATGTCGGCAGGCTTAAATACCATTTCGCGGCGGCCTATGTAGGCAAGATTCAGTAACTCGTCTATCAGTCTACCCATTCTATGGGTATTCTTCATAATGAGGCCAAACATACGTTTACCCTCATCGTCCAAAACGGCCGAGTAATCTGCCAATAGGATGTCGGCATATCCGTTAATGATTCTTAGTGGCGCGCGGAGGTCGTGAGAAACCGAGTATGAGAAGGCTTCCAACTCAGCATTGGCAACCTCAAGTTGGCGGGTTCGCTCTTCCACCTTTTTCTCCAAGGAATCGTTCAGATCCTTAATAGCAAGTTCAGCCTTTTTGATGTCGGTGATGTCAAGGCTTACCGTCATGATAGACCGTATTACGCCGTCTTCTTCCCTTAATGGGATATACTTGACATTCCATAGGCGGTTTGCAATTTTCAATTCGGCGGTGACCTCGTTACCGGCAAACGCGGCCGCACGCAGGGGCTTGGTTCGGGCCCGCACGTCTTCGCCATATTGGGCAACTCCTACATGACCCAAAAAATCGTCTTGAGTCACACCCGATACGGCAATGCCTCCTCCCTCCGCCATAACATATTGCTGGGTTTCCCGGTCTATTATGGTTACAATGGTACCGGGAAGGTTGGTAACGATTTTGCGGTATATCATCTCCCCATGCACCAGTTTTTCTTCTGTGTCTTTACGGTCGGTAATGTCGCGAACTACGATTTGAAAAACAGGGGCATCAACCCCTATGGCGACGGCCGTCATCCTGATTTCCAGCCATATCAATGTTCCGTCGTAACGAGTGCCTCGGCACTCAAATTCTTCAAAGGACGATAAGCCGGTGACAATCCGGTTTTTCCTGCCATGGAATTCTGCAACATAGGAAGGCACCACGAAATTTTCAATCGCGTGCTTGTCCACCCATAAGGAGCCAATGCCGAAAATCGAAGCAAAGGCTTGGTTGGTATAAATGGGAAGCCCAAAGCTATCGTAAATTGCCAAGCCGTCGGCAATGTTGCCGATGACTTGGCGGTAAAATGACTCGTTTCTGGAAACGGCCTCGCGTGCCTGCTTGACCTCGGTAATGTCTCTGGCAATTTTAGATGCGCCTACAATACAGCCTTTATTGTCTTTGATGGGGGAAACGGTGAGTGAGATGTACACCCGGCGCCCGTTCTTGGTCAGGCGTACAGTTTCATAATGCTGAATTCTTTCTCCATTCTTTACTTTGGCCAAAATGACGTCTTCTTCCGACTTCAACTCATCGGGAATCAGGAATAGGATGCTTTTACCGATGACTTCATCTGCGCGGTAACCAAAAATAACTTCGGCGGCAGGGTTCCAACTCGTGATCGTGCTGTGGAGGTCTTTTGTGATGATGGCGTCGTCGGAATAGGTGACCAATGCCTTGCAAATGGCACTGGTATCCCAAGCCGGCGACCCCGCATGACTCGAAAACCTATTCAAATTTCCCTCCACGTTAAGATAAAGTTATTGATTAACAACAAATTTAACTAAATGACCGCTAAAGTAGCGTATTCAATTACATTATTTTTTATTTAATTC
>CAIVHI010000440.1 GCA_903905685.1 uncultured Bacteroidota bacterium
TATACCATGCTGTTAAAGAAGAAATTGGAGAAAATGGAGTTGTGTCGCAATGTGCAGTCCTATCCTAATGGCGAAAACGCCATCCTTACCATCAAGCAATCCCTGAGCGACAACGGCCACCTACCCGATGTCATCCTGCTCGACATCAATATGCCTATAATGAATGGCTGGGAATTCATGGAGGAATTCATCAAGCTGCTTCCAGAAATAGAGAAAAAAATATCCATTTACATCTCCAGTTCCTCCATTGCCATCGAAGACAAAATGAAGGCTTCCTCCTATCATGCCATTCAGAGTTACCTGACGAAGCCCATTGAGAGCGAAACCCTCATCAATATCATGAAGTCGAATTGAGGGCATCATTTCCGGCAAAAATGCGCTCCATAGCCCAAGATTTGAGTTTGAGTTCATCCCACTCGGCTTCCGGCACGCTGTCATAGGTTATGGCCCCCCCGCTTTGGTAGGAAAGGTAACCGTTATCGCTTCGGTAAAAAAGGCTCCGAATGACGACGTTGAAATCAAAGTCGCCATTGGGGGCGATGTAGCCAAGGGTGCCCGAGAAAAGTTCCCTGCGCGAAGCTTCATACCGATCTATCAATTGCATCACCTTATACTTTGGCGCCCCCGTCATACTCCCCATAGGAAACGTGCAGCGCAATGCCTCACCCAACGATAGGCCGTCGCGGAGCATACCTGAAACGGTAGAAATCATTTGGTGCACGCGTGGGAACGTATAAATGCCGAAAAGTTCCTCTACCGTTACGGTACCCGGCTTGCAACACCTGGCCAAGTCATTCCGCATTAAATCTACAATCATTACGTTTTCAGCACGTTCCTTAGCGCTCGAGAATAATTCGGATTTCAACCGTTCATCGTGTTCTTGGTCTACCCCACGGGCCGCAGTGCCCTTTATGGGCTGACAAACCAGCCGACGGCCCTGCTTCCTGACATAGCGCTCGGGACTGGCACAGGCCATACTGAGTGAGCCCAAGCGGTAAAATGCCGAAAACGGCGCAGGAGACAGCTTACTAAGCGCTTGATAAGCCGCCGTAGCGTCTATAGATGCATTGTCGCAATACCCCTCCACGCAATAGTTCAATTCATAACAATCGCCGGCGGCAATGTGTTCCCTAATGGCCGCTACTTGGGCCAAGTATTCGTCTCTCTGCACGCGGGTCTTAAAGTTCACCTTTGGCAATATGGCATTTTCAAAATCCGAGGCATCCAAAATTTCGCGAATTACGTCCTTGGGGTTGTATACCGACGAAATGGCCAGCTCGGTACCCTCGGGATTTACGCTACACACCGTTTCGGGCACAAAAAAGAAGTAATCGGGGAATCCGAGTCGGGCAGGATGCCGCGATTCCAAACCCGGCTCCAATATGTTCTTGAAATCGTAACCGATATGCCCGAAGATGTAATCGCCGGATGATGAATGAAGCTGTGCCAACCGGATCAACAAATCCCCACCGGCAGGCTCCAATTTCGTGACGACGCCTGCGCCCACCAGACATCCCTGCCCCTTGAACGCATCGGGGAAGCCGTGACTATCCAATAAAACGAAGATGCTGAACCGGCGACCCCAGTTCAGCATCTTCGTTTTTATGTTCTCCCTGTCTTTAGGACCAAGATGGAAAACTTGCGTCTTTTTCTGCAAATAATCGAGCTTTTAGAAATCGTCGTCGTCGTCGAAGCCACTACCCTCGCTAAAGAAACCCAAGTCCTTGAATTCGTCATCTACGTCATAGTCGTCATCCTTAGAAGACTTCTTTTTCGGCGCCTTGGATTTGGATTTCGGCAATTCGAATTCTTCGAATTCCTTATCGAGATCAATCTCATCATGTGCATCGTCATCAAAATCATCGTCGGCCTCGTCCAGGTCATCATCGTCGTCATCGTCTACCGCCTCTTTCTTTACCGACGTCTTTTTTGCACCGGCCTTGATTGCGGGCACATCATCATCGTCATCATCCAAGGGTTTGGAAGCAACCGTTTTTTTTGTCTCGGGCTTCTTGGCTACCGTGTTCTTCACAGGTGCCTTCTTGGCCGCAGCCACCCCATCATCTTCCGCCGCCTCGTCTTTTGCAGACTTGGCCTTCGGCTTGCCGACCGTTTTCTTGGCGGCCGGTTTTGCTCCCTCTATGGGACTTTTGCCGACTGTCTTCTTGTTCTCAGAGCTTGATTTCATAGCACTCACCTATCTTTAATGCTGTAAAATTTTAATAGTTTGTCGAAATTGCCAAATTTTTTTTGGCCTTCCAAAAGATAATTTTTTCAA
>CAIVHI010000441.1 GCA_903905685.1 uncultured Bacteroidota bacterium
CAAATAGAAGTCGTCCCGGCAGCAACAAGACAGCGCAATTTTCAGAGAAAAAGAACTATCCATTAAAACTTTGTTTGCCTTGCCTAATGGGAGTCAGCTGGAGAGGGGCTGCTCAAAAAAGCGGAGAGAACAAAACCGCGATCTACAGGTATCTGCGACCGCAATGTCTGATAGATGGCGGATATGTCCGATACCGTTACCCTCCCCCCCCAAAAAAAAGGCCGCACCCGTGGGGATGCAGCCTTTTTCAATAGTCAGTCTAATGTCCTTTATCTCCCGAGCACCAGTTGCAGCTTGTAGAAGTCTGCGGCGGCGTTCATCACTTTCCTGAAGTCATTGTAATCGGCAAGGTGATAGTGGGTGAGGGAGTACGTTTCAGTCATGGTGATGGTCATTTTGTTGCCTTTTACCGTTGCATTCGAGACAAACCCACATGCGGGAATCTTGCGGTTCTCGGCATCAAAGTATTCCATACGGGTCTTGAATGCATTCAGGTTCAGTGCGCGGTAGCCGCCTGGGAGCGTAACGGTAATCACGCTACGGGTAACGTGCGGATGGCTGATGTCTATGGGCAGTTTGCGCTGCTTATTGTCATACAATTCGGCGTGGCGGCCCAACAGCGAGCCTATGCGCACCAGTTTGCGTCCGCCTGCGGTCTCCGTCATTTCGGTTCCACGGGCTTTTACGGCTATCTCCAACGGCTTCTTGCTGTTGTAGTTGGACGGGTCGGCACCGGCGATTTCAAAAGACTTTAAATCGGCAGGTTTGGCAATGTAGGCCAAGAAGCTTTGTAGATAATCTTTTTGCTTTTCGTCGGTGGTCACTACCATAAATGTATTCCTCAAATCTACCGACTCCAGCCCACCGTAGGTGTATTTGGCATCTACAATTGGTGTCATTTCGCGGTCGAAGGACACGTCGGCTTTCACGTACCTATAGTTTTCTGCTGCGGTGGTGGTGGGGATGGAGCGGATGTCGGCCACCTTGGAACGGGGTTCCGACGGGGTCGACATTTTGCAGAAGGCGGCGGTATTGCCCAGCATTTCATCGGGCAGCATAGGGTAGCGTAGCGACGTATTGGTGGGTGCCAGGTAGGCTTTTTGGTTGGGGAAGTAGAACACGTAGTCGGAAAGGTGGTTCCAGTTCTCGAACGTACTGTTGAATAAATGGTAGCGGCGGTCTGAGGTGGCCCCAATTTCGCACTTCACATCGGTTTGGGCGAAGCAAGCTGCAAATAGTTTCAGGTAGCCGTAGGGAGTGGCCGCGCGGCGGGAGATGATGGTGTCCAATCTGCCGGAATGGTCTTCGGTAACTTGGCACAGCATGATTTGCTCCTTGATGGCGCGCTCTATCTTCAATATTTTATCCAGTTCCTTCTCGCTGCCATTGATGCCGATGGTGGTCAAAAAACGGTTCACAGCTTTACGCTCGCTATCACCGCGATACAGGTCATGACCGTTTGGAGTGAGGAAGTACTGGTCGGGCGTAACGTGGTCGCGCACATTGAAGATGTCGTCATAGAATTCTTTTGCAAATTCATCCCAAGTATAGAGCCGCTTCAAGTTGCCATTGTCGTTGGCATAGTCTGCAAGCCTCCACTCGGTGCGCATCATGTGCAGCAATGGGTAGCTGAAGGGTTCGGGCTTCAACGCGGGGATTTCCGTCAAGGTGGATTTCATGTGGCGGCGGCCGGTTATCAGCGTATCCTTCATGTTGGGAAAGCCGTTGAAGCCGTTTTGCTCCATCACAAATTCCTTGGGGTAGGCCATTTCGAAGCTGAGGTTCAGAATGGGTATGGGGTACTGGAAGTAGGCACTGCCGAACGCCGAGAAAGGCACCAATGTTTTGAGGTATACTTCCACTTCCGAATTCTTGACTACACCCTCCATGGCGAATTTCAGCTCCGGTGCCCCGTTCTCGTCTTGCGACAATTTGAACATATGGCGTGGAATTTCGAATACCTTGCCATCGGGGGCAATGGTGCGGGCTTTCAATTCTTCAATTTGCGCGGCCGTATAAAAGGGTATGCCCACGGTGCTGTACATCTCAATGCCACGTTCGTCCACTATCTTGATGGTGCGGTGGAATACGTGGTATACCGATGTTCCGGAGCCGTCCAATTTGTAGTCTATCTTCTCGCTTTGCGTAAGTACTACCGCGGGTTGGTTGGTATAAGCCTTTGGCAGATTGTGGACTACGGGCTTGGCTACCCATTCCGAATCAGGAGCCTTGAACGTCCTGTATTGGGCGGAAACGGTGAGGGCCGAGGCAGCAAAGAGAAGTATTAGGGATGCCGATTTTTTCATAAACTGTAAAAATTATTTTCCCGTAAGTACTACAGATTCTTTATAGTGCTTGTTGAGATTGTCGATCAACCTGTTGTAAGCGGCAAAATCTTTCTTGCCAACCGAACGGGATTTCAATTCGTAAACTTTGGTGAGGATGACCTGGCGGCCGCGCACAGCATAGGTCATGCTGTAGGAGAGCACATTGCCCAAGGTGCCACGCACAGGTGCAGGCAGGTGGGCCACGCCTCCGCCTTTCGGCAACTCCAGCACCACCACCTCTTTCACTTTTTCCTTGTTGTTGAAGAAGTAGGGCACATCGCGCCCGGTGGTGTCTATCCAAGTGTCGGTAAGATAGCGGGTGATGTTCATGTTCACCATATATTGCCCCTTCACTTTCTGGATGTAGTCATGGTTGTTGTAGGTGGCGGTAACCTCTGCGTTGCGGTCGGCAGTAGCGGCAATATCAATGTTGTGTTTGTCCAGTAGGTACTTGTCGTTGCCGCGGGCGGTTATGGCGCGCATCACGCGGTCGCGTTGTTCATCCCTGGTGAGGGTGTTGATGGCGGCCATAGTGTAGGCTTTGCTGCCCGCATAGCGGATAACCGCCGTACCGGAAATACTTTTGTATGACAGGATGTGTATGAAAGTGCTGTCGTTGGTGGTGTTTTCGGCAGCCTCGGCAATAGGAACCTTCATGACTTTGTAGTTTTCAGCGTCGATGCCGATTACCGCTTCCTTGCCTTGGTCTCCATCGGGATACTTGCCAAAGGGGATGTATGGGTCGGTGCCGTCTACAAATATCCATTCATCGTCAATCTTGACGGTGCATATCATGTGGTCAAATACGGGAACCGGGGTTTCGCTCAAATCGTAGGGCAAGTGGCGGGTGCCTATCCAAGTGAAGTAGGCATTCAGGCCCGCCTTGCGGAACATCGCCACCAAAACACTGGTCATGTCTTTGCAGTCGCCAAATTTGCGTTGGTTGATGGTGCCGGCCTGACGGGGGTAGAAGCCGCCAAGGCTGTCTTCGAAGGCCACATAGTGCAGGTTCTTTTGCACCCAATCGTAGATGTGTACGGCTTTTTGGCGGGGCGTTACATCGTTCTTAATCAATGTTTCCACCGTTTTGTTCAATTCTTTGTCCTGGGCAACGTTGATGTTCTTGATGTACTTGTACAAATACTTATAGAGTGCATCTTGGCCGGCCATCACCTTTTTGGTGCGGTAGTCGTTGGGCAGAACGTATGACTTGATATAGGGCACCAGGTGGGGCACAAAATAAAGGGGCGACGGCACGCCTTCCACATTCTTGATGGATGGCACGTCGTTGTAAGTAAACCGATAAGTCACCTTACCACCTTTTTCTTCCTTGGTCTGTTTCACCTTGCCGGTGTTAGAGCCTTTCAGCACAAAACCCAAATCTACATAGTAGGGTGCCACGATTTCCACATTGCATTTGGTTATCGGGAGGTTATTTTGGAAGAAGAACAGGCTGGGGAGGATGCTGAGTTCGGAGCAGTCCAAAGAATAGCGGGTTTCCGTAATGGAATTCTTGGTGAGACCGGAATAGAGGACGGCGACACCCTTATTGTCGTCGTAAAATATGCCTTCATCGGCCGGGTGGAAGGCACCGAAGTTCGTGCAGCGAATCCTTTTATAACCCTTGTCAGTGGGAACATAGGCGGTGCCCGTGGGCATTCCGTCCAAGTCGTTCAGGTAGGTATAGGAAAGGTCCTCACGACCGTAAAGGCCGGGAGCTCGGTCTGTGAGGAACATCTTCTGCAAGGTCTCCTCGGTGTGTGCCGTCAATTTCCCGTTGTCTGACTCTATGACGAGCCTGCGGGTGACGTTGAGGTATACTGCATTTTCTTTGACGTATTTCTTTGATGCATAGTGCACTACAGCGGTATCGGGCTCAGCCGTTACGGTTTGCGTGGTGGCAATGAATGAGGCGGCCAACCCCAAACGGCCGATAAGGCGGCACAACGACTTGCTGCCGGTTTTGCCTGCTCGCAACGAAAATAATTTGGTATGTTTCATCGACATTCGTTCCTGTTTCAATTCCCCGGATACTTGAATTTACAACTGCGGCACCGGGTTGGCGCATATACACACGCGGCACCCTGCAATAGGGGGCTCCAAAATCAGGGCTAAATATAACCCAATTTAGCGGTAACTGCAATTTTCCACCAATTTGCCGCTGCAATTCCAATTACGGCCCGGGGTTGGGCACACACGGAAATACAGGGGAAAACAAGCGTTTTCAAACGTAAAACTTCAAAGATAAATACTGCCTTCGATATCGGACTTTGGCAGGGAAATTTATTTTGAACCTTGCCCATTAGTATCGAACCTTCCCAGAAAATCCGAGGGTCCTGTAATGCTTAAAGCGCTGATCGGGCGCCCCAATCACGAAATCTCGCCCTTGCGGAAGGCGATTTCGGCAGCCTCCAAGGCTTCATAAAATTCATCGCCATACTGACGGATGAGGGCATCCTTCAAAAATCGATAAACCGGGATTTTGAGCCGGTTGCCCAATTTGCAGGCTGCACGGCACAATTCCTTACGTGGCTCGTAGTTCAACATTTCCCATCCCCCCGAGTTGGCCACACGTATGGGGTAGAGATGGCAGGAAATAGGTTTCCTAAAAGTGGTTTTACCTTCCCTCCACGCTTTCTCAATGCCGCACATCACTACGCCTCCCGGCTCTATCAAGCCGTATACGCAGATTCCCCCATTGATGGTGGGCGTCACATTGCCGTGCTTGGCATCTTGAACATAGATACCCTGCTTGTCGATTTCCCTTACGAATTGCGGATTGAGGTAGGGCAGGAAATTGTTGTATTCTTCTTGCAATATCGCAACTTCGGAATTGGTAAGTGGAGCGCCACAATCGCCCTCCACACAGCAACCGCCCTTGCATTTCTCCAAATCGCACACAAAGTGTTCGGTCACCACTTCGTCGCTTACCAAAACTTCTCCTATGGCTATCATGCAGGGCAGGTAATTAAATGTTGAGATAAGCCATTAAGAGGTTGTAGTTGTCGGTAAGGTCGTCATCGTTGTTGTCGCTGCCGTAAATTTCCTTTACGGTATATTTATGGCGCTCGAAAGATGCCACTACGGCATTCGTCGTGTTTTTATTGAGTTTCAAGGTGACTTCCATGATGCCATCGGGCAGGGTGCGTAGAGATGCATGCGTAATCATGACGTCTTCCTTTTCGCAAATGCCGGCAATTTCATATAGGGTGTAATTGCGGGGATGGATTTCCAGAATAATGATGCTTCCCGGGTTATGGATGCCGGTATTGTCGGCCATGTATTGCAACAGAGTGTCCTTCGTAATGGAGCCCAGGTATTTATGCTCGGAATCTACAACGGGCAAAACGGAAAGCTTAGACCGGTTCAACTCACCCAAGGCATCGAAAGGGTGTGCCCCAACGGGAACGAACGGACGAAACTGGAGCAACTCGGTCTCCGCCAAGGGCGTTTCGGGTGTGAGGCACTCCAGCAAGTCGTCCTCGCGCACAATGGCCAAGTAGTCTTCACCATTCACCACGGGCAGTTGGTGCAGGTAGTTGCTTTCCATTACCGATATGGCTCGGTCGCCGGTGTCGTCGGGCTTTAGTACGGGCACCGAAGGTTCTATAAGTTGTTCGAGACTCATGGTCTGGATGTTCGGTGTTTGAAATGCGTTACATTATGACAAAAAGGGGTTCGACCCGAGACTAAGCGAATCGGTTACGGGCCAAAAAGCCTTGCAATATCTCATTGAACTCCTCGGGCACCTCCATCATGGGCGCATGGCCGCATTTGTCTATCCAGTGCAATTCGGACTGTGGAATGAGTTGTTTGAATTCCTCGGCCACCATCGGAGGTGTAATCGTGTCGTTGCGGCCCCATATCAGGCACGTGGGCACATTGATGTCCTTCAATTCAGAGCCGAGGTTGTGCTTGATGGCTGACCGCGCGAGCGTAATGATCATCAATGCTTTCAAGCGGTTGTTGACGATGCTGAAAATTTCATCCACCAAGTCTTTGGTTGCAATCTTCGGGTCGTAGAACGTCAATTCGGTTTTCTTGCGGATATATTCGTAGTCGCCACGTTTTGGGTAGGTTTCACCCATGCCGTTTTCGAAGAGGCCCGAGCTGCCGGTCAGTGTGAGTGAGGCTACTTTTTCGAGGTTTTTGAGGGTATAGACCAAACTGATGTGGCCACCCAGAGAATTACCCAACAGATGAAACCGGGTTAGTCCTCGGGCATCGATGAATTTTTGGACATACTTGGCCAAGCCATTGACCGAAGTCTCCAGCATCGACAATTCGTATAACGGCAAAAGTGGGATGATGACTCGGTGGGTTTTCTTGAAATGTTCCACCAGATCCCTGAAGTTGCTCAATGCACCGAAAAGCCCGTGGAGCAGTATAAGGGGTTCTCCTTCACCCTCTTCAAGGTATTTAAACTTACCCAGATATTTAATTTCTTGCTCCATTAACTGCGCAGTATTCCGCTAAAATACTACTGTTTGGATGAAATTAGCAACCGGGGGCTTCATCGAACTATTTATTTTTACACTTTCATTATGAGTTTTTTTTAACAAAGGCATACATCGCAATGGGTTCCCGCATGCCGCCAATCCATTATTTCAATAATCCGTTTCGGCCAACGCAATAACTTTGCAGTCTAACAACCCCCAAAAGGGCCACACATGAAACTCCAAAACTATTGCGCATCACTGTCGCATTACCAACGTCTCACTACCCGCGAAGTATCGGTGGGCGGCCTCAACATCGGGAATTTCAATCCCATCCGCATCCAAACCATGA
The DNA here is from genome assembly GCA_903905685.1 of uncultured Bacteroidota bacterium. Classification (GTDB taxonomy): domain Bacteria; phylum Bacteroidota; class Bacteroidia; order Chitinophagales; family Chitinophagaceae; genus CAIYTT01. The sequence continues at coordinate 7,116 of CAIVHI010000441.1, forward strand.
CCACCACCGACACCATGGACACGGCGGCCACGGTGGCCCAAACCATCAGGTGCATTGAGGCGGGAGCAGAGCTGGTGCGCATTACGGCACCCGGCCGAAATGAGGCCGAAAATCTGGCCAACATCAAGGCGGAACTCAAAAAACGGGGCTATTCGGTACCCTTGGTTGCCGATATTCACTACACCCCCAATGCCGCAGAGATTGCGGCACGTATTGTGGAAAAAGTGCGCATCAACCCCGGTAACTACATCGACAAAAAGAAGTTCGACTTTATAGATTACACCGACGGCGAGTATGCCGCCGAGGTAGACAAAATCCGCAACCGGTTTCAACCGCTTGTGCGCATCTGCAAAGAACACGGCACCGCCATGCGCATAGGCACCAATCACGGTTCCCTCAGCGACCGCATCATGAGCCGCTTCGGCGACTCGCCCGCAGGCATGGTGGAGAGTGCGCTGGAGTTTTTGCGCATTGCCCGCGATGAGAACTATCACGCCATCATTCTCAGCATGAAATCCAGCAACCCCATAGTCATGATACAGGCTTATAGGCTGCTGGTGCAAAAGATGAATGAGGAGTTTGGCGAATGCTACCCGCTGCACTTGGGCGTTACCGAGGCCGGAGACGGCGAAGACGGCCGCATCAAGAGTGCATTCGGCATAGGGTCGCTGTTGGAAGACGGCTTGGGAGATACCGTAAGGGTGTCGCTCACGGAAGACCCGGAATTCGAGATACCGGTCTGTAAAGACTTGGTCAGGAAGTACAATGCGGTGGATGCATCGGTAGCATCCCACCCGGCAGCGCCGGAGGCCGACGTTCACCTCCCTTACGACCCCATAGCCTACCGCCGGCGAATCTCGGTTGAGGTACCCGGAACCGGCATAGGCACACCGAGGGTACCGGTAGTGGTTGCCGATTTATCGGCAACGGCCCAAATCACCCGCGAGGCGTTGAAGAGTGTGGGCTATACCTACCTGCCCGAAACCGACAAGTGGTGGATGGCCGACACTGCGGCAGATTTTCTGTATTGCGGCACCCGTCTACCCGACTTCGACTTGCCCGGCACCCTGAAATTGATTGGCGATGTTGATGCCGACGTGCACGGTCATTCCTCAGCCGGTTACCATTATATAACTGCCGACCATTTTTTGAATGGCAAGAGCCCCGTTGGAAAAACCGTATTTGTCGGCATAGATGTAGCTGCGGGTCCTGGCGGCGATAACCTATTTCAAGCTCTGGCCTACCACCCTTCGGCCATTCCCGTTGTGTATTGCAGTTCTGGATTTGTAACCGCTCCAATTCGGGCATTTTACAGGAAGCTGGAAGCATTTGGGGTGCGCAACCCCGTGATATTGCAGCCGTCTTCTAGGGCAGATATCGTAGACGGGCAGCTGATCGATTTGGCCACAGATGCCGGCAGCCTGCTGGCGGACGGCTTTGGTGATGGACTTTGGCTCCGCAATACCGGCATGCACATCGAAAACGTAAAAGTATCGGGGCGCACCTACCTCGAGACCGGCGACATGGCACGCTTCCTCAACAATACCGCTTTCTCCATCCTGCAAGCGGCAAGGACCCGCATCTCCAAAACAGAATACATCAGTTGCCCAAGTTGTGGGCGCACCTTATTCGACCTGCAAACCACTACGGCAAAAATCCGCAATGCCACGCAGCACCTCAAAGGCGTTAAGATTGCCGTGATGGGCTGTATAGTGAACGGTCCCGGAGAAATGGCCGATGCCGACTTCGGATACGTGGGCAGCGGTCCTGACAAAATAACCCTCTACAAGGGCAAGGACGTGGTGAAAAAAAACGTACCCAGCGCGGTGGCGGTGGACGAGCTCATCACGGTTTTGAAAGCGGGCGGCGTTTGGATAGAGCCGGGGATAGAAAATTAGCATCAGACCCCGCCGAAACGCAGCGGGCGTCAATAATAAAAAGCGGGAGCGGTCTGATGAAGACCACTCCCGCTTTTTAGGACTATCAATCGATGCTATTGCTGCACCTGAATCTTGCGCGTGGTCTTGCTGCCATCCTCATCGGTGAGTACCAACAGGTAAGTGCCGGTGGCAAAGTCGGAAAGGTCGAGTTCGTAGTGGGATACGCCGGCTACGGTCGCATGACGTTTGTTTTGGCCAACCACGTCATACACATCCAATTTCATATTGACAGGTGCGGTAGTCCAAGTCAAGTCAACCAATCCGGACGTTGGGTTGGGGTAAACCTTCAAGTCGGCATTGTGTACATCGGCTACACCGAGCAGGGAGATGTACAATACGTTCGACGGTGCCGAGGGGCAATAACCGGTATCGAGCACAGCCCAGTAATAACCCAGTACGGTAGGGTGGTAGGTCTGGCCGGTTGCGCCGGGAATCAAACCTCCGGGACCATACCATACATAGGTGCCGGTAATGTTGGCCACCAGCAAATCGCCTATCAGCGATATGAGTGGTGCAACAGGCGTGCTGTCCCGAATCATCCGCACGGAAGCGGACGTCAGGGTGTCCATGTCCCGACAGCCTCTGTCGGTGCCGTAAACCTTGAACGTCAATACCGCGCTATCTGCAAATGTGGTATCGATAATTGAGGTGTCGAATGCCACCTGAACACCATTGATGTACCAAATATAGGTTGGGCTATTGCCGAAGTTGAGATATAGACCCTTGAAAGTCAAAGGCGAGTCTATACATCCCGGATTGGCGCCGTTAATCAGTGCCGTGTTCACCATAGTGTGCAGTATGGGGCTTACGGAATCTTTGATGGTATTCGATTTCTGTATTTTATTCTTGATACAGGTATCGAAGGTGGTCAAGATACAGTACACGCTATCGCCGTTGTGGAGGCTGTCGGTATAGAAATAAGACCCCACCGCGCCGGTAACCGGGGTGGTGTTGATGTACCATTGGTAAGTATAGGCCGAACTACCGTAGCCGCTACTCGTCACTTTGAAAGTGTCCATCCGTCCGAAACAAACCGTATCGAAATGCGAGTAAATGTTCACAGACGCCGTTAAAGAATCGCGAAGCGTCATGATGGTGTTGGAGTATACGGAGTCTATGTTCTTATAGCACGTAGTATCTGCCACCATCAGGCAGGAAATCACGGAGCTGTCGGCAAAAGTGCCGGTAAAGAAGTTGGAGTCGGCATCGGGTACGGGCACGCCGTTTACAAACCACTGGTACTTGGGGAGGCGCCCCCCGTTTACAGGATATACGAAGAACGTCAATGGCTCGATGGCGCAATAGGGGTTGTTGCCGGCAACCAGGCTGATGATGGCTCGCGACGGGATGGTATCCCTACGGATGACGATGATGTTCGACGTATCGACATCGGCCACACCCAAGCTGTTGGTGAAGTGGATGATGCAGTAGATATACGAGGAATCGCCGGGAGCTGTCGTAAAAAGGCTGTCTTGCGTTACCCCGGTAGCCACACCATTGATGTACCAACTGTAAGTGGCAGAGAAGCCGCCACCGCTCAGCGTAGACCAAAACGTGAGTTGCGTGCCGGGACAAGTAGTGTCGGTATAGGGCGGCATGGATATCCTCACCGTATCGCGTACCTGCGCATTCGAGTTCATCGCGAAGCCGGCAACGAGTAAAAGGAGTAGAGCAATTTTCCGAATCATAATTCCATATTTTTCCCACCCCGTAGGCGGCGGGCGTTTCAATCAATCGGTAAAAATAGTATTTTGGAAGTATATGGCGTAGATATTTTTTCTTGAAAAATAGGCAGTAATCGGCCGTTAATAATTTGGACCCGCGTTTTACTTTTGCGCAATAGCCGCCGGGTGCCCTGCTCGGCAGGCATCTCGTTTATGCACCAATGGTATAAAATACCCAACCTTGTTGCCGGCATGCTCCCGGCCGGCATCCCTACTCAAGTTGTTGTGGATGACCGAATTGTAGGGCTGTTGCGGACGGGGGAAGCCGTCTCGGCGTTCTCGGGCAAGTGCCCGCATACGGGTGCATTGCTGTGCGAGGGCTGGCTGGATGGCCGCGGCCGCATAGTGTGCCCCCTCCACAAATACGCCTTCGACCCCGCAAATGGCCGCAACACCACCGGCGAGGGCTACAAGCTGGTGGTCTACCCCGTGGAGCTGCGCGAAGACGGGATATATATCGGGCTGCTGCCGAGGTTGTTGTGACAGTGAAGGCTTCATGCGCCTGATTTTGCAAATAGCCACTATACGAGTAACTTTGCAGCGATTTTTCGGAGTCTGTTTTCCTTTTGATTTCTTCACGCCCTCCCCGGGCTAATGATAACAACAATAAAAGCTACGTATGAATTTATTTTCCAGGCAAAACCACGAATTCCAGCATCGGCACTTGGGCCCGGGTGCGGAAGATGTCAAAGAGATGCTGAACACCATCGGCGTCGAATCTATGGAAGAACTGATTGGCCGCACGGTGCCGGCCAACATCCGCATGAACCGCAAGCTCAACATCCCTGAGTCGGAAAGCGAAGCCGCCTACCTCAAAAACCTGGCTGCGGTGGCCACCGGCAACAAAGTGCTCCGCTCCTACATCGGCCAAGGCTACTACGACTGCCACACCCCGAGCGTCATTCTGCGCAACCTGTTCGAAAATCCGGGATGGTACACGCAGTACACGCCCTACCAGGCCGAAATCAGCCAAGGCCGCTTGGAAAGCCTGCTCAACTACCAAACCATGGTGTGCGACCTCACCGGTCTCGCCATGAGCAATGCGTCGTTGCTGGACGAAGGCACGTCGGCGGCGGAAGCCATGACGATGTTCCTGCACCATGTCAACAAAGACCACAACAAGCTGGATCGCCCGAAGTTCTTTGTAGATGCCGATGTGTTTGCACAAACCCGCGACATCCTGTATACCCGCGCGGCCCCATTGGGTGCCGAAGTGGTGGTGGGCGACTACAAAACCGCAGTTATCGACAACACCTACTTTGGCGCCATTGTTCAATATCCCAATGCCAAGGGCAGTGTTGAAGACTACCGTGCATTCATTGCATCGGTACACGCTGCCGGTGCATTCGTGGTTATGGCTACCGACCTGCTTGCGCTGACTACGCTCGTTGCTCCCGGCGAACTGGGTGCAGATGCAGCCGTGGGAAACTCCCAACGCTTTGGTGTACCTATGGGTTTTGGCGGACCTCACGCGGCTTTCTTTGCCACTAAAGACGAATTCAAGCGCATGATGCCGGGCCGCATCATTGGTGTGAGCATCGATGCCCAAGGCAACCGGGCACTGCGCATGGCATTGGGCACCCGAGAGCAACACATCAAACGCGAAAAAGCGACGTCCAATATCTGTACCGCCCAAGCCCTCCTCGCCAATATGGCGGCCATGTATGCCGTGTGGCACGGTCCCGATGGCTTGAAGCGCATCAGTGCCCGCATTGCCGCTATGGCCAATGCGCTGGGCAATGCCCTGCTCGCGCTCGGCTACAAGCTGCACAGCGAAACCTACTTCGACACCATCACCGTACACATTGGCGATGTGAATGCACTTCGTGCGGCGGCAGAGGCCAACGGCATGAACTTCTTTTACAACGCCAACGGCACAGTCACCATCTCCCTCGATGAAACCACCACGCCGTTCGACGTCATGGACATCATCTCGGTATTCAACGACGGCCAGCCCATCAGCATCGACATCGATGAAGATCGCGTATATGATGCCATTCCCGCAGACTTGCTGCGCACCGGCGCCATCCTGCAACAAAAGGTGTTCAACACCTACCACAGCGAAAGCCAAATGATGCGCTACCTGAAGTTTTTGGAAAACAAAGACCTCAGCCTCAATACCAGCATGATTTCTTTGGGCTCCTGCACCATGAAGCTGAACGCGGCATCGGAAATGATACCCGTAAGCTGGCCCGCATGGTCTAAAATGCACCCCTTTGCGCCTACCGAACAATGTGCAGGATACGCGCAAATAGCCAAGGAACTCTCGGCCTACCTGTGCGAAATCACCGGGTTCGACGCTTGCAGCCTGCAGCCCAACAGTGGGGCACAAGGCGAATATGCCGGGTTGCTCACCATTCGCGATTACCACATCGCCAAGGGTCAGGGTCACCGCGACGTGATACTCATCCCCATCTCGGCCCACGGCACCAACCCCGCCAGCGCGGTTATGGCAGGCTACAAAGTGGTGGTGGTGAAGGCATTGGAGAACGGATATGTAGATGTGGCCGACCTCAAACTGAAAGCTGCACAACATGCGGCCAACTTGGCGGGCATCATGATTACCTATCCGTCTACCTACGGCATCTTCGAAGAAAGCATTACCGAGATTACCCAAATCGTACATGATGCGGGTGGACAGGTGTATATGGACGGTGCCAATATGAATGCGCAGGTGGGCCTAACGGCTCCCGGCCTCATTGGCGCCGACGTGTGCCACCTGAACCTGCATAAGACCTTCGCCATTCCGCACGGCGGTGGCGGTCCCGGCATGGGGCCCATTTGCGTAAGGCAGCACCTGGCGCCCTACCTGCCCGGCCACGTGTTTGGCGGCAACGACGACCAAGCCCATGCAGTATCTGCTGCACCCTATGGCTCTGCCAGTATCCTGCTGATTTCCTACGGCTACATCAAGATGTTGGGTGCTACGGGTGTGCGCAGGGCTACCGAGTATGCCATCTTGAATGCCAACTACATGCGCGCCCGTTTGCAAAACGACTACGAAATCCTGTACTCAGGCACCGGCGGCACGTGCGCACACGAATTCATCGTTGACCTGCGCCCGTTCAAGAAGTCGGCAGAAGTGGAAGCGGAAGACGTGGCCAAACGATTGATTGACTACGGCTTCCATGCGCCTACCATGAGCTTCCCCGTTGCGGGCACCATCATGATTGAGCCCACCGAAAGCGAAGACAAGGCCGAGTTGGACCGCTTCTGCGATGCTTTGCTGAGCATCCGCGAGGAAATTCGTGCCATTGAAGACGGCCGCATGGATCGCACCGACAATCCGCTGCACCATGCGCCCCATACCCAAGCCGTGGTTACTGCCGACGAGTGGAACCACAAGTACAGCCGCACCCAGGCCGCCTTCCCGCTGCCCTATGTAAAGGCATCCAAATTCTGGCCCACCGTAGCCCGTGTGAACAACACCTATGGCGACCGCAACTTGGTATGTACCTGCGAACCGACATCGTCATACGCCGAGGCATAATGAAAGTAAATCACATGAATAGCGAAAGCCGACTCCGAAATGGGGTCGGCTTTTTTGTTGGGATTGCCTGTAGCAGGAACGTGCTACTCCCACGTCCGTAGGAGCACCTGAAACACTGGATTGTATCGGCACGAGATACCTTCGGTATCAAACCGGATGCGATAAACTATGCCGCATAAAGTAGGGCTCCCTATTCAGTCAACGTTATGGGTAGGTGCCGGGTTGTAGGCCGGTATCCCGGTTTACCGCCCGTTTCCTTACTTTTGTGAAAACACAAATGCAAATCATGAAACAACGATACACCCCTGCACTCCAAATGGGTACGCTTTGCTTGTTGGCGATATTCGGTTTCGGTAGCCGCACATTTGCCGCCAATGTTGTGAGAGGGGTGGCCTTGAAATACAGGCATGTGTCCGTCAATACCTACATGGTCATTGTGGATATCTATGGCAACTGCGGTAGCACATCCTACGCCGAGGTGCTTTCCACGGCCACGCCCGAAATCTGCATCTACAACGATACTTCCTACCTCACCTCCATCAATCTTACCCTCGCGCCGCCGCAAATTCTGGAATACGGCTGCGCCTCGGGTGCCGACAGCACCAACTGCATGAATACCGCTATGCCATATCCGGGTATCATGAAGTATGAATATACCGGCATCGTCACGCTGCCATCGCCCGGATCTCACTATTGGCGGTTCATATTTACGGGCAACTTGGTATCGGGCACCGCCACACGCCTCAACTCGCTCACCAACATCGCAGCTACGACCTCCACTATCGGCTTGGTAGATACCCTCGACAATACTTGGCACGACAATACGTCGCCCAACCTGACTGCCGAGCCCCAAATAGAATACTGTGTCGGCATACCGGATTCCTTCGACCCGGCTCCTGTTGACCCCGATGGCGACTCCCTGGCTTTTGCACTGGTAGACGGCACCAATGGTACAGGGGTCTGCCCAACGGCATCGGTGCCCGACACCGTGGCCTACTTGTCGGGCTATTCGCACATTTACCCGTTGGAGACCGCAGGTTTTGGCTTCATAGGCAGTAACGGCATCATGGATTTCCTTCCCACCATTGTACAAAACGCCATGGTGAAATACAACATCCGAGAATACCGCAACGACACCTTTATGGGCACCAGCCAGCGGGAATACAACTTCTTGGTGACCTCCGCCTGCTCCCCGGTGTGTATGGACACCCTGCCCCTAAGGGTGGTGTCCCCACAAGTGGCAGAGCAGCCCTTGGCGATTTTCCCCAACCCCGCCTACACCAACTTCTCTATCACCACCTCCGAAGCCGGCCGGCACACGGCCACCGTTACCGACATGCTCGGCACGGTGGTGGCACGGGCGGTTTTTGAAGGCCGACTGGAAATCTCCACAGCGGGTTGGAGCAGAGGGGTTTATGCGGTGCATACGCAAGAAGGCGCCGGCAAAGGTTGGGTAACCCGGCTGGTGGTAGAGTAGCTGGGGGAGGAGGGGAACACCTTGACAACGCTACCGCACTACCGGTTGTGCACCCCTTTCAAGAAACACCCGCCCGCAACACTTAACGTCTACTTAACGGTTGCATTTCCACCAATTTGTTTAGCTTTATAAAAACATTTTCTATGGAGCATACGACGATTCGACATATGCAGGGCGGTGGGTTCCTCATCGCTGCCTCTACAACCGCCGATACCTACACACCGGAAGACTTTAATGAAGAACAACACATGATTGCAGCCATGTGTTCGGAATTTCTCGACTGGGAAGTGCTGCCGAACTTGGCCGCCATCGATGCCCAACAGCCGGGCCTCATGACTTCCCTACTCGAGAAAGCAGGTGGACTGGGGCTTCTCGGGGCTTCGTTTCCCGAGGAATATGGCGGCTTGGGTAAAGACTTCGTAACGTCCACCTTTGTGAACGAGTGCTTGGGTGGAGGGCACTCCTTTGCCGTTGCCATGGCCGCCCACAACGGCATAGGCTCGCTGCCAATACTCTACTTCGGCACCGAGGCCCAAAAGCAGCAATACATTCCGAAACTGGCCAGCGGCGAGATGAAGGGTGCTTATGCCCTTACCGAACCGGGCTCCGGCAGCGATGCCCTGGCCGCCAAGACCCGCGCACAACTGAGCGAGGACGGCAAGCACTACATCCTGAACGGACAAAAAATATGGATTACCAATGCCGGCTTTGCCGACGTATTCACCGTATTTGCCAAGCTGGACGGCGACAAATTCTCGGCATTCATTGTGGACCGCGGCACGCCGGGCCTCACATTTGGCGAGGAAGAGCATAAAATGGGCATCAAGGGCTCCAGCACCCGCCAACTTTTTTTCGAAAACTGCACCATACCCAAGGAGAACCTGCTGGGCGAGATAGGCAAGGGCCACATCATCGCGTTCAACATCCTGAACATCGGAAGGCTCAAGCTGTGCGCCGCCACCACGGGTGCCGCCAAACAGGCCCTGCGAACCACGGTGGAGTATGCCAAGACCCGCGAGCAGTTCAAAACCCCCATTGCCCAATTTGGCGCCATCAAGCACAAGTTGGCCGAGATGGTCATCCGCATCTTCGCCTCCGAAACCACGCTCTACCGCACTTCGCAATGGATAGAGCTCAAAAAAGAAGAACTCACCCAAGCCGGCAGCAGCGGCGGCAGCGCCCTGCTGGGTGCCGCCGAGGAGTATGCCATAGAATGCGCCATGCTCAAAGTATTGGGCTCGGAATGTGTGGATTATGTGGTGGATGAAGGGGTGCAGATTCATGGCGGCAATGGCTTCAGCGATGAATACGACATCTCTCGCGGCTATCGCGATAGCCGCATCAACCGCATATTCGAAGGCACCAACGAAATCAACCGCCTGCTCATTCTGGACATGTACCTGAAACGTGCCATGAAAGGCCGTATAGACCTCATGGGGCCGGCTATGGCCGTACAGAAGGAGCTGATGGGCATTCCGGATTTCTCGACCGACGACGCGCCGTTTGCCGCCGAAATCCAAACCATCGCCAACTTCAAGAAAGCCATCTTGATGTGTGCCGGTGGTGCGGTGCAGAAGCTGATGTTGCAGATTGAGCACGAACAAGAGGTGCTGATGCACCTTGCCGATATGGCCATAGACACTTTTCAAGCCGAAAGCGTATTGCTGCGCGCCATGAAGATGCAGGAAGCCGGCCATCAGCTTGCCGACTTGGCTGCCGATGTGGCCCGAACCTTTATTTATGATGCCGCCGACCGCATCAATGCAGCCGGCAAGAACGCTGTGAACGCATTTGCAGACGGTGATGAACAACGCATGATGTTGCTGGGTGTGAAACGCTTCACCAAGGCCGCCGCCTTCAACGCCACCACCGCCCGCCGCCGCATTGCCGACACCGCCTGCGAAGTGGGTGGATATATGTTCAAGTGATGAGATTGTAGTTGAAAAATTCCCGAGTTCAAGGATGGGTTGCACCGCGAAAGGTGGACTGCCCTTGGGCTCGGGAGTTCTCTTTAGGGGGGAGAAGTCGTTGTTGATAAAAAAGGGTAACACGTATGTAATCGACGGAGAACGCGTATGTTTTCAAGGGTGCTCGATATAACGCTTAATTTTCGCAACGATATACAACGCCACCGACCTTATTATTAGCTGTCTGGGCCTGTGGCATGTCGCCGGTCTGCGGAAAAGCTACTTTTCCGATGTGGCCCTGTGCCGGTACCCGGCTCCATTTTCTTAAACTCAATGTCAAAATGGTGGCTATGCCAATTCTGCCGGGAAATTCGGCAACAATGAAATGATCGCTTCGATGGTTTGATACGAATAGGCAAAGTCGAATTTCAATAAATGAGTTTCAAAGTCCCAGCCCCGGTCATGAGCCAGCCAGTTTCTGTACTCAATCAGACCCTTGAAGTTGGAGTAGGCAATATTGTAGTCGGGTTGCAGCTCCTGCTTGAAAACCGGCATAATGTGATGAAACATCAAGTGGGCACCACCCCGTTTTACAGTGTCCGGTACAATGTTGCAATAGGCCAAGTGTAGCGCATGTCTCCTTTTTACGATATTCCTAAAGTAGTACACCAATTTGGCTTCAAAAGCACCAATCAGCTCTAAGGTATATTTCCTTTCGATTTCCAATTTCAACTTCTTGCGGAGCGCAGCTGCATTCGATTGGGACGTAAATCTGAAATATATACCGGCCGACGGTACCCGACGTCCATTGGCGACCAATTTGAAATAGTGGTCTGCCCTCTTTGATACGCCGGCGTAGGCGAACTCGAATTCTTCAGATATTTCAGCAAGCCGCTTGACGTGTGGGGAAAGGGCTGTCATATGTTTTCCTGTAACAGCTTGACAAGTTGCCCTTCATTGAAGTCCACCAATTTCATCGCACTTCCAATACCGGTGATTATTCTCCAGGTATTCCAATTTTGAAGTACCAAACCCACTGTTTCATTAGGTAGCAACATATTGACCCGCCCAAAGGCTCCAATAATGATGGTGCCGACGGGGAAAAACTTGATGGCAATGCCTTCTGCTTCAATGATGTAGTTGGACGTGAGGTATGACCCGATATAATCTTCATATATTTTGACTTCCTCTTTCCTTGTGGAAACCTGTATGCCCGATGCCTGAAAATTCCGCACAATCAATTCATCAACCAGTCTATACAATTGGTCGACTGCCAACAGCCATTGTGCCTTTCGGCTTTCCCAATCCACATTCTTGTGCGCTGCAGACGTTGAATGCTTTTTCCTTTCATAGAAAAAATCCTTAAAGGTCTTGACGTGCTTACTGCTTGCAGCCATGGGTGAAAATTTAAGAGGAATTTGAAGCTGTGTCGTTTTTGAGGTAGCGATACCTATCGCAGGCCATAGATGCGGTAAAGTTATCCGACATTTTTCGAAATTCCACGCATGAATCGCGTTGGGGAAATATCGCAAAGGAGCCCCAAAAACGCCACTCTACACATCTTCCTGACTTTGCGCTTGAAATATTTGCGATTTAATCACATACACTGTTTGTATTTTTTATTTTTTATGTTTATCGTTGGGGCTTTCCGAAAAAACAAGCAAAAGCCTTTCACCACCCCAAAAAATCCCTCCCCATTTCCCTAATTTTGACACCACAAAAACGGCCATTCCATGACTGCTACCGACATCATGCTGCACCTCCAAAATTTGGGGCAGGAGTCCTACAAAAAGATATTGCTGAAGCACGGCATTTGCGAGCCGCTGTATGGCGTCAAGATTGAGGAGCTTAAGAAGATAGCCAAGAAGGAGAAGGACGGCTATGCGCTCTCGCTGGAATTGTGGGATACCGGCATTTATGATGCCCGTTATCTGGCCGGCCTGCTCACCGAGCCCACCAAAATGCTGCCTGCCGACTTACAGCACTGGGCAGAAACCGCCAATGCCCCGGTGCTGCGCGAAAGCACGGTGGCTTGGGTAGCATCGGAAAGCCTGCATGGATGGGCCAAAGCCATGGAGTGGATAGGCACCGGCAATGCCGATTTGTCGTCGAGCGGTTGGGCCACCCTCGGCGATTTGGTAGCCATTACCAGCGATGCGGCACTTGACATTATTGCCCTCGGCACGTTGTTGGAGCGTGTAGCGGCTACCATCCACCAAAGTGCGAACCGCGAAAAACTCACCCAAAACGGTTTCATTATTGCAGTGGGCACTTATGTAAAGCCGTTGCATGCTGCCGCCTTGGCGGCCGCCGCAAGGGTGGGCAAGGTTACGGCCGACATGGGCGACACCGCCTGCAAAATTCCTGATGCTGCAGAATACATAAGCAAGGCCGTAGCCAAAAATACGGTGGGCAAGAAGCGCAAGTCGGCCCGGTGCCTGTAGGCGGCTAACGTCAATCCTTTTGGGTTACGGTTTCTTGGGAGCCGGCGGTAGGGGCTTGCGGGGCAGCTTTTCGTCGCGCATAGCCGTGTTATACACAAACGAGGCAATAATGACCGAAGCCTGCATCAGGTCGCTGCCATTCAGCCGCTCGTAGGTGTCCATATTGGTATGGTGGGTGCGGGTGCCATAGTCTAACGGGTCTTGAATGAACTGGAAGCCTGGTATGCCCACTTCGTCGAATGAAATGTGGTCGGTTGAGCCCGTATTGCGGATGGTGACCGCAGTTGCCCCCAAATCGTGAAACGGCTCCAACCAAGATTCGAACAGGGGCCTCAGTTCGTCGTTACCCTGTAAGTAGATACCCCTGATTTTTCCTCCTCCATTATCCAAGTTGTAGTAGGCCGACACTTTCTCTTGGTCGGGCTTCAGCGCCATCGTCATGCGGTCGCCAAAGTGGTTTTTCACATAGGCCCTCGAGCCCAGCAGTCCCTGTTCTTCGCCACTCCACAGCACCAGCCTGATGGTGCGGCGGGGCTTCACGTCTATGGCTTTAAGGATGCGCATCACTTCCATCATCACTCCGGTTCCTGCACCATTGTCGGTTGCGCCGGTGGCGGCATGCCAACTGTCCATGTGGGCACCCAGCATCACCAGCTCACCCTTCAGTTTGGGGTCGGTGCCGGGAATCTCGGCCACCACATTGTTTTCTATCGAGTCGGTCTTGATGAATTCGTTATTGACGTCCATCTCCAGCGATACCTCCTTGCCGGCATCCAGCAGGCGCACCAAGCGGTTGATGTGCTCGGCACCCATTTCGAGTTCGGGCAGCACCGTGGGTGCGTCCCAAGCCCGCGACGCGCCGTTGGATGTGAATACGGTGCCCATGGTGCCGCGGCCGCCACTCAGCACCGCAATCGCGCCTTCGGCCATCAGGAAGGAGTCTATTTTTTGGCGGGGTAGTCGGGGCGGAGCAGCCGGTGCTTTGGCGTTCGTGCTGGCCACGCCGTCCTCGGTGTGGGGGTCGGCAGTGGTCTTGGCCAAGTCGTCGTCGGAGAGGCGTTTGGCATCGGCGGTGAAATTGATTTTATTTTCATTGGCCGCAGGTTGGAGCACCACCACCTTGTTTTTCAACTGGCCCATATACCTGCGCATATCGCCGAAGCTGTCTATTTTCACCAATACCGCCTTGCCCGATACCTGCCCACCCGTGCCGGGAGTCCAGGCGCGGGGGATGCCGATGAGCTGCTGGTAGTAGGGAGCCGTCATGGCGATGTAGCACTTCTTGGTTTCCCAACCCTTGCCGAAGCCGCCCCAAGGTTCTATGGCCACATTTTCGAGCCCCCAACTTTGCAGCCGTTCCTTGGCCCAAGCCTCGGCATGCTTCATGCCGGGCGAGCCCGTGAGGCGCGGGCCGTTCTCGTCGGTGAGTTGGTACATGGTCTCCATCACCTTGGAGTTGTTGAAGCCCTCCTGCCGGATTCTCACCAAAGTATGCAGGTCGGACTTGTCCGATTTTTCACCAACAAAAGCAAGGCAAGCCACCAAGGCTACCGGCAAGAACACACGGCCTATCTTCATCATCGATTTATAAATTTTGCGAAAATTACAATATTTACCGGCAAACTGCAACGGAAGGGGGTTGGGGTGGCCTACCTTCCTACGTCCACATCGTCGTTAGTAATCGGACTCCGGCATTGCACGTTCTGCAACCGTTGCAATCCGGTCCAGCTTTTGCACCACTTCTGGGTCAATCATTTCGGCGGGAAAGTAGTCTATCAGGATATGGTATCCGCTTTTGCGGAGCATATTGGTTTGGCGCAACTGTTGGTAGTAGTCTTCGAAAACCAAATCCAGAAAGTCTGTCGTCATTTTGATGTCGTCCGACCAAGCGGCCGGTTTTTTCAAAATAGACAACGCATTTTCAATTTTTTCCAAACTGCCCAAAAGCGTTTTTGTGCGTAGTTCGGCCTCCTCAACACCGAACAAGTCGTTCTTGAGGCCGTGGGTTACGTATTTCAGTAAAACATCTTTGGTGATAAAGTAGTTTTCTATTTCCCGTTTGGTCCAGCACAATTGCTCCAACGCGCCGCCCGCCGGCAGTTCCTGATTCAGACGGTCAAAAATGGCAATTCCAACGAGGTCTTTTTTGGCTTCGCGTAATCCATAAAAATGGTGCTGTGCAACGCTTGGAAGATTGTCGACGTAATGTACGAATGGGCGCGCCAAGTGTTTTTCGGCGGAGTGCCCAAGCTTTTTTGCGAAACCTTGCAGTATTGACAGGTCGGTTGAGCCTTCAAGGTAGAGCACCCACCCGGTTTGCTCGGCCTGGTAATATTGATCGAAGCCGATTTCGCGCAAGGCTTTTGCCACTTGGCTCCTTCCTCGGGTGTCAATACGGTGCGGTCTGCCTACAAATGCTATGACCATGTCTTTTTCGGCCGCCTCGTTCAGCAATACCTCCGAGTGGCTTGCAATGATGATTTGGGAATTTTGTTCATCCCCTACGTCCGACAGTAATTTGTACATCTGCCGCTGCCGTAAAATTTCCAAATGGGCATCCGGTTCGTCCAATAGGAGCACCGAATTTGGATTGGAATACAGATACGCCAATAATAGTATCATTTGCTGGAAACCCCGGCCCGATGAAGTCAAATCGAGCTCTATGCCGCTTTTATCGCTATACGACAGGTGGATTTCCCCCCTTGAAGCATTATATTCGGGATCGAATAGCTTTGCGCCAAACAGGTTTTGGATATTGCTCGTGAGAAGGTACCACTTTTCCGGAGCATTTGAAAATACATGGAAACACAAATTCCTCAATATCTGGGCGGTTTGCCCTTCGCCAAGCAAAACGTTGATTCGTCCCAATTCCAGTTTCGGCTCGATGGGGGCAAGCCCCGACATGGGTTGCAGAAAGGCAATCTTTTGGTTGATGACCTCATGCACCAATTCATCATCAATGCCCACGTTGCCTATAGGCCTGCAATAAAACGACTCGGAATTTGCATAGTCGAACTCTAACGCCTGGCTCCACGGCCGCCCATTGTTCACACCTTCAACATGAATTTCAATCTTTATATTTTCATTCGTTTGTTTGCCCTCAACAATACTAGATGACTTGACGTGCCGGTTGCTCCACAATAAAATTGTTTTTGAAATCGGGATGCTGATGATGTCTTTACGGTTCAGCGTCACACCCGTCCGTTTCTTCAAAACCTTGCCCGATTTTTTGGCATACCACTCCGCCAATCCAAAATGCCACAACGCCAACGCCTGTAGGCATGTGGTTTTACCGGCATTGTTCGGGCCGATGAATATCACGCGTTCACCCAATTCAAAAATCGCATTTTCAAATCGCTTGAAATTCTTTATCTCTATTTTGGTTATCATTGGTTGACGATTAATGGAGTAGGTCGACGGCACTTCGAATTGCCTCCCATCTAAAATCTATTAGTCCAAAAAACCTTGCTTGCAAAAATGCGAAGCATACCCAATGGCGTTAATGCTTTGATTGGGTCATCAAATATACCATTCTTCGTAACATTGACCCAAATTCATAGGGTGGAAGCACTGCCCTACAGCCTACCTTTTGACGACCGTCCACAATTCGTGCGGTTCATGGTGCCCGTTAAATCCCTCTAATAACAAATTCGGCGTTGCTACAAACGCTAACTTTGTACATGTAGCCATTTACAGCCCATGAAAACGATGATATGCCTCTTGGTTGCCCTATCTGTTATAGGTGTCGCAGCCGCTCAGAATACTGCAACGGCCAAAAAAACAATGCCGACAACCACCGACACCCTCGCCGCTGCGAAGCCGGCCGAAGTGCCCGACAGCCTGCCCTACCTGAAATACCCCACACTGCCGGCCTTCAACATCTTGGAAACCGACTCCTCCACGTTCTTCAACACCTACGACATCCCCAAAGGCCGACCCACGGCACTCCTGTTTTTCGACCCCGACTGCGGACACTGCAAGGCCACCATCAGGATGATTACCCAGAACATCGACTCCGTCGACAATATAGACTTTTACATCTTCACCGCCCGCCACGACATGCAGATGATTCGCGACTTCGCGAAAAAGTTCAAGTTGGCCAAGTACAAGAACATCAAGGTGATAGGCATGGACGAAGAATTTTTCTTTTTCTCGTACTACAAAGTCAAATTCGTGCCCGACATTGCCCTGTATGACGACAACAAGCACTTCCTGAAATTGTTTGAAGGCAGCGTACCCCTCAAGGAGCTGTATGACCTCACCCACAAGAAGTAGCCTGCAATAGGATAGCTTGGGAACTTCATTATCTTTGTACGGAATGGTTTTTCGCGGAAGACATATCATTTTGGCGGCTACTTGTGCGGCGGTGCTGCTGTTCTCGTGCCATACCTCCCGCCGCGACCGGCCCATCGACGAGCCCGTGATTTCGTCGCGCAATGACAAGCCACTGAGTACCGAAGCCTATATTGCCAAGTATAAAGACCTTGCGGTGTGGCAAATGCACCACTTCGGCGTGCCGGCCAGCATCACGATGGCGCAGGCCATTTTGGAGTCGAACAGCGGCAACAGCGAGCTCGCCAAATCGGCCAAGAACCACTTCGGCATCAAGTGTACCTCAACTTGGAAGGGTAAGACCTATTTGAAAGACGACGAAAAGAATAGTGAATGCTTTAGGATGTATTCCAGTGAAGCCGAGTCTTTCCAAGACCACATCGACTTCCTAAAGCGCGACCGGTATGCAGCGCTGTTCAGCCTTAGCAGCCGCGACTACAAGGGCTGGGCCAAGGGGCTGAAAAAGGCGGGTTATGCCACCAATCCCAAGTATCCCGACCTGCTCATCAACCTCATAGACCGCTACAAGCTGTATGAGCTCGACAACATGAAGCCCGGTAAGCACGGTAAAACCGCCCGCGCCGGAGACCACAACGACATCTACAACTAGGACGTATTACTCAGCCCACGTCAGTGGCGCGTAAACAGGCGTACAATCATCACCACGATACCCACCAAGAACATGAACAGCGAAATGCGGTTCATGCCATGCATGAACGAGAGGTCGATACCCTTGGGTGCATTGGGGTCTCGCTTGCGCAAATAGAGATACCTGAGGATTTGGTTCCACATGGTGCTATAAATTTTGAAAAGGAGTAGTAAAGTTAAGGAATTAAATCTACCTTTGCATCCTCAAAATTGCGAGGGGAATTAGCTCATTTGGCTAGAGCGCTTGCATGGCATGCAAGAGGTAACCGGTTCGACTCCGGTATTCTCCACCACTCTACAGTAAAGGGTTTCAGCGAAAGTTGAAACCCTTTAATTTTTTAGCGGGTTTAAATAATAAAAAAAAGATAAAAAAAGAATTCTTAATTTTTGTTTATTTTTGATTTTTGCAGGGAATGGAAGAAACACAACACATAGAAAAGAAATCATTGAGAATTGTAACCGGCAATTCTGCCGACTGGAATGAGTTGGCTAAGGACTGTGTATGCTTTGCTAATGCAAGGGGCGGGGTAATTTATATCGGCATTGAGGATGATGATAAAAAAGCTCCAGCAGGTCAAAAAATTGATAATACTCTACCTGCTAAAATAAGAAAAAGAATTTCAGAACTTACAGTGAACGTGGCTACCCATGCGGAGATAATAACCGGAGAAAATGGCGGTCAGTTTATTGAACTAAAGGTGATGCAGAGCCTGTCCACCATTGCCAGCACTACTGATGGACGGTATTATTACCGAGTATCAGATAAGTGTACGCCACTGCCGCCGGAAGACCTGATGCGGTTACTTACAGACAAGCCTGCATTTATTTGGGAAACAAAGCAGGTACGCAATGTCCGCAGAATTGAGGTTGACCCTGAAAAAATGCAGCAATTTGTAGCAGATATTCGAGCATCTGAAAGGGTTACTGCATTCGTAAAAGAAAAGTCGGCAGATGAACTGCTTGATTACTACCTGATGGCAGATGGGGATTGTCTTACCAATCTTGGTGTTTTATGGGTGGGCAGACGGACGGACCGGGCAAAGTTACTGTATGGTACTGTAATCCAGTTTTTCAAGTATGATGAAAGCGGCAGCCGGGTAAATAAAATAGTGTGGGATGATTTCTCCCTGAACCCCAAAGAAATGATAGAAGCCATATGGACACAGATACCGGACTGGAAAGAAGGTATAGAAGTATCGGATGGCATATTCAGGAAGTTCATACCGAACTATGAGGAGGAGGTGATACGAGAGCTTATCGCCAACGCTTTAGTCCATCGGCCATATACTACCAGAGGCGATATTTTCATTAACCTTTATACCGACCGTATTGAGATGCATAATCCCGGCCTGCTACCTACTGGTGTAACGCCGGAAAATATGTTGCACAAAACAGTCAGGCGCAATGAGCATCTTGCCAAGTTATTTTACGACCTGAAGCTAATGGAGCGTGAAGGCACCGGCTACGACAAAATGTATGAGGTATTGCTTTCAAATGGCAAACAGCTACCGGTAGTAACCGAAGGAGACGATAGAGTAACTGTTACGATAAGAAAACGAATTACCAGAGATGAGGTAATAAAGCTGGTTAGCCGGGCGAATGAAGAGTACCAGCTTCGTCAGAAAGAGATTATTTGCCTGGGGTTGATTGCGCAGCATACTATTTTATCGGCTATTGAGTTTTCAAAAAATCTGAGTTTAAAGCAGCCCAATGCAATAAGGGATTGGCTGGGCCGTTTAATAGACCTTGGCTTAGTGAAAACAAAGGGTAAGA